>NZ_JADPKQ010000119.1:0-757 GCF_023074015.1 Bradyrhizobium sp. 142 | reverse complement strand
TAGCACCATCCGCTGTCGGTCGATGGCTCCCGGCTTTAGGCGTACCGCTTCGGAAATGCGCAGACCGGCGGCGTAGCATGTTGTCAGGATCACTTGATGCTTGAGGCTCTCCACGCAGCCGAGGAAGTGCAGCACCTCTTCGGGGCTGAGGATGACGGCGAGTGTCTTGGGCGCCTTTGGACACGGAATGATGAGGTCGAAATCCCATTCGAAGCCGAGCGTGACACGGTACAAGAAACGGAGCGCTGAGACGGTCACGTGGATCGACTTCGGCGCCAACTTCTTCTCGTTCGTCAGATAGACTTGGTAGGCGCGGACATCTTCCGGCCCAAGCAAAGCCGGCGACTTCGCAAAATGGCGGGCGAACTGCGAAACCTGCAGCAGATAGGAATCCTGCGTATGCGGTGACAGGTTGCGGATCTGCATGTCGTTTATCATGCGTAACCGAAGCGGGGTCATTGAAGGCTCCTTGGCAAAAAAACGAAAACTGCCCGAGGGCAGTAACGCCATCTTGCTCGAAGCCAAGCCTATGAACGCTGCAAATTACGTCTCACCATGGCACGCCAAAGCAGTTACAGTTGCTTCAGCCGCATTCCTTCATCCGAAGATGGGCCACTCTTGCCGAGTGTTCTGCCGCGGAGCGGCTTCGTCCAATCGCGATTATGTGCACCTCGTGATTATGCGCAGATTGCTGAGGCAGGAGGCTTTAACCGTCGGATTCTCGGACAACTTCCGGCTGGCGAACTGCGCATAATTC
>NZ_JADPKQ010000372.1:0-758 GCF_023074015.1 Bradyrhizobium sp. 142 | reverse complement strand
GAAGTTATGCGCAGTTCGCCAGCCGGAAGTCGTCCGAGAATCCGACGGTTAAAGCCTCCTGCCTCAGCAATCTGCGCATAATCACGAGGTGCACATAATCCCGCTTGGACGAAGCCGCTCCGCGGCAGAACACTCGGCAAGAGTGGCCCATCTTCGGATGAAGGAATGCGGCTGAAGCAACTGTAACTGCTTTGGCGTGCCATGGTGAGACGTAATTTGCAGCGTTCATAGGCTTGGCTTCGAGCAAGATGGCGTTGCTGCCCTCGGGCAGTTTTCGTTTTTTTGCCAAGGAGCCTTCAATGACCCCGCTTCGGTTACGCATGATAAACGACATGCAGATCCGCAACCTGTCACCGCATACGCAGGATTCCTATCTGCTGCAGGTTTCGCAGTTCGCCCGCCATTTTGCGAAGTCGCCGGCTTTGCTTGGGCCGGAAGATGTCCGCGCCTACCAAGTCTATCTGACGAACGAGAAGAAGTTGGCGCCGAAGTCGATCCACGTGACCGTCTCAGCGCTCCGTTTCTTGTACCGTGTCACGCTCGGCTTCGAATGGGATTTCGACCTCATCATTCCGTGTCCAAAGGCGCCCAAGACACTCGCCGTCATCCTCAGCCCCGAAGAGGTGCTGCACTTCCTCGGCTGCGTGGAGAGCCTCAAGCATCAAGTGATCCTGACAACATGCTACGCCGCCGGTCTGCGCATTTCCGAAGCGGTACGCCTAAAGCCGGGAGCCATCGACCGACAGCGGATGGTGCTA
>NZ_JADPKQ010000122.1:0-762 GCF_023074015.1 Bradyrhizobium sp. 142 | reverse complement strand
ACGAGGAGGACTTCCTCGGGTTCTCGTACGGGTTCCGACCCGGGCGCTCCGCGCACGACGCGATGGATGCGCTGGCGGTCGGAATCGAACACCGCAAGGTGAACTTCATCGTCGACGCCGACATCCGCTCGTTCTTCGACACGGTGGACCAGCAATGGCTCACCCGCTTCGTCGAGCACCGGATCGGCGACCCGCGCATCATCCGCCTGATCCAGAAATGGCTCAAGGCGGGCGTGCTCGAAGAAGGTACGGTCAGGGTCGGTGATCAGGGGACGGCGCAAGGAGCGGTGATCTCGCCGCTGCTTGCCAACGTCTACCTGCACTATGCCCTCGATCTGTGGGCTGAACGCTATCGACGGCGCGAGGCCACGGGCGACATGATCATCGTGCGCTATGCCGACGACTTCATTGTCGGCTTCGAGTCCGAGGATGAGGCCCGGCACTTCCTCGAAGCACTGCGCGAGCGGCTCAGGGAGTTTGCACTGTCGCTGCATCCTGAGAAGACCCGGCTGATCGAGTTCGGACGCTTCGCGGTGGACAACCGCAGGCGGCGGGGGCTCGGCAAGCCGGAGACCTTCAACTTCCTCGGCTTCACCTTTATCTGCGGCCGATCCAGACGAGGCGAGTTCCAGATCAGGCGCAAGTCTCGCCGCGATCGCATGCGGGCAAAGTTGAAAGCCGTGAAGCGGGAGCTGCGACGGCGCATGCATCAGCCAGTTCTCGAACAGGGTAAATGGCTGCGGCAGGTCGTCACCGGCTACT
>NZ_JADPKQ010000216.1:0-44721 GCF_023074015.1 Bradyrhizobium sp. 142 | reverse complement strand
TCGCCGGTATCCTGCAAGCCGATTGCTACAACGGCTTCGAGCCGCTGTTCGACCCGCAAAAGAAAGCGATGCCGATCACACCGGCGTTTTGCCTGGCCCCATACGGCACGAGATCGGCGAAGGATGGGCCAGAGTGACGGAAGGAGCGCAGCGCGATCATGAGCGGACCTCAGTGACGGCGCCAGGGCGTCGAGGTCGCCCGGTAGAGAGGCCGATAGGAGATGTGACGCGCATAGACCCGCCGCATCATCGGGTCAGCCTTCGCCACCATCCGCAGAGCTGAGATCAGCGCGCCGAGGATCCCCGCGTACCAGGTAAGCACGACCAAGATCAGGATGACGGCGGCAAGCCCCGTTAGCAGCACGAGCTCGCGATCTGCGCCGAAGAGAAGGTTCGGCCGCGACAGCGCGCGACGGATCCGGTTGCGTCGAAGATTGGTGCCGACCTCAGTCATGGCCGAGGTCCCCTGCCCTTCCGGCGATCGGCATCGTGCTCGTGACATCGCCGATTGACGCGCCGCTTGCACCGAACAGTGCGACCATCTGCGTGGCGCCCAGGAGATTACCTGGGACGAGTACGACATACATGAGGCGCCGCGCGAAATCGTTGAACTCGCCACCGGGGATCAGCATGCCGCCTGCAACCGCCACAGCCGCAAGCGCGATGAAGCCGGCGAGGGGACCGGTGATGGATTTGGATCTGCCGAAGCGGACTCTCCCAGGGAAGATTGCCGCCGCCGCTGGTCGACGCAAAAACTGGATCCAACACCACGAGTGCGAGCAGCAGGCCGCCGGCACCCACCATCATCATGCGCTTAAGCGACATGGCGCTCCTCCTTCGGGGTATAGGATTGGGTTCGGTATTGGCCCGCCGAGAAGCTCTCGATATGGAGCACGTCGCGGGCCTGGCGGCCGCGATGCGTTCGTTCGATCGAGACGATGAGAGCGACCGCCTCGCCGATGACCTCGCGCAGGGGCTGTTGACTGGCTTCGGCTGTGAGCTGTTCCAGACGGCGCAACGCCGACATGGCGCTATTGGCGTGAATGGTGGCGATGCCGCCCGGATGGCTGGTATTCCACGCCTTGAGCAGCGTGAGCGGGGCGCCGTCGCGCACCTCTCCCACAATGATGCGGTCAGGGCGCAGACGCATCGTGCTCTTGAGCAGGCGCGCCATATCGACCGTGTCGCTGGTGTGAAGCGAGACGGCGTTTTCGGCCGCGCACTGGATCTCGGCGGTGTCTTCGAGAATGACCAGACGGTGTTCTGGCGCGTGCGCGACGATCGCCGCGATCGCGGCATTGGCGCGTGCCGCCCGACACCACGATGTTCAGGCGCGATGCGATGGCCTTGCGGATGACCGCGAGGTGGTCGGCCGTCATCACGCCCTGCGTCATGTAATCCTCGAGATCGAAGAGACGCGAAGCCCGCTTTCGAATTGTGAATGTGGGGGCGCCGACGACGGGGTCATCGATCGTTGTTATTTGGGGACAAGTGCGGCGGTTTGGTGCGCCCTACATGGCACAAAGCGCCGCCGCGTGGCACACTGCGGCATGGCCTCGCGTGCGCGCATGATCCCCGAGACCCCGCCGACCTTCCCGCCGTTTCCAGGATGGGCACGACAGGTCGTGTCAGCGGAAGTAGCTGACGATGCGATGTTTTTCGCCGGCGCGGCGCTCGCCGCCATCCATCCGATCGCCCGCAGCGAGCACCGGCTCGGCCTGCTCTGGCGGCATCGATTATCGCTGGCCAATGCCGCCGTCCTCGCCCGGACCGGCGGGCGCACCGAAGGCGAGGCGGCGCTGCGCGACGCCTGGTATCTGCGCCGCGCCGGTGACGATCCCGGGCCCGGCGGGCGCATCCTCAGGGCTTGGCGGTCTCTCGGCGAGCGGGCCGCGATGGCGCCGGAGGACTGGCTGATCACGCTGCCCGTGCTATTTGAGCTGCGCTGCGATGACGCGCTCGTGGACGTCGTCACTGCCGCGGCGAAGCTGGCGGCAGGACAGGGAAGCGCCGTCGCGGCCGCCGCCGAGGTCGCGGCGATGAGCATGCGCTTCGTGCCCGCTTGCGAGCCCTTTGCCCTGTGGCTGGCGGACATCGTGCTCGCACATCGCCTGAAATGGCCGATGGCCGTGCCGCTGATCGCCGGCCAGGTTCGACGCGGTGATCTGCGTGCCGCTGGCAAGGCGGGCGGCCCGGACGAATCCTGGTTGATGGCTTGTGCGCTGGCCTATGCACGCGCCGCGGCAGCAGCGTCGGATCTCTATGCCGACCTCGTGCGCCGGGCCAATCGGCTGCTCGCCGCCGCACCGAAGCTGCGCGGCAAGGACGCCGGCATGATGGTTACGATCCTCCTAATGGAAGATGCCCAGCCCGCCGGGGCCGGCAAGACGGCGAGCGATCGCAGCACGCGTCGGCTGTTCGAGCGGCTGGTGTCGCTCGGGGCGGTGCGCGAGCTCACCGGCCGGCCGACCTTCCGATTGTACGGGCTCTGAGATGGGGCGGCGCGCGCGACCGAAAGCGAATCTCGACACTGAACTGGCCGACCTGCCGCCGGAGCTGCGCTGGCGCGAGTGGATGGGCCGGGTCGAAGCGGTGATTTTTGCCTCATCCGAGCCGGTGCCGCGTGAGGTGCTTGCCAAGGTGGTCGGGCGCGACTGCAACCTCGATCTGCTCATCGACGCGATTCGCGACGAGCTGCGCGGCCGGCCTTACGATCTGGTGTCGGTTGCCGGCGGCCTTCAACATCGCACCAGAACGGGTTTTGCCGATGCGATCCGCGCCGCCACCGGGCTCGGCGCCACCGCGCCAAAACCGCTGTCGCAGTCCGAGGCGCTCGTCCTGATGTGCATCGCCTATTTCCAGCCGATCACCCGAGGCGAGCTCGGCCGGGTGTTCGGCAAGGAGATCAGTCGGGATGTGATCGGTCACCTTCGCGGGCTCGGCTTCATCGCGGCCGGGCCGCGCTGCCCAACCCCTGGCGCGCCGTATACCAACGTGACCACGAAAACCTTCCTGTCGCACTTCGGCTTCGAATCCTTGCGCGATCTGCCTGACATCGACCTGCTCGAGGACGCCGGGCTGCTCAGCAAGGACATACTGTTGGCGGACGGCTTTCCCGTCGGCTTGGGCGCCGACGCGACCGCCGTCGATGGTGATGATGAGCCTTTCGAGCGCGACGAACCGCTGGCCGGCTGATGGCCAATCCGGCCCCTCGTTTGACGCTCGAGGGAGAAGCTCCCGCTACCCGGCCCGATGTGTACATGCAGCTGGAGGGGCGAGGACCACGACGATGGCGAAGAAATTGCAGATAGGGCAGAGACAGGCTAACCGAATTTGTCAGATGTCGGCGGCCGATCGGCTCGCCTTCATCGCCGAGGGGCTGCCGATCATCCATGCTAGCGCGAAAGGGTTTTGGTCGGCGTCACTTGAACTGAACGCGATGCCGCGGGAAGCCGAAGTGCTCGAGGGTTTCGCCAAGGAGGAGGCGGCGAAAATTCTCATCCTCTTGGATGTGGTGCGCTGCCCCGAGAAACACGTAGCCGGCAAGCTCAGCACGCTGATCGAGCGCTTCTACGGTCACCTGGAGCGGTTGATTTACGCCCAGCTTGCCGAGTGGTGGAGCGAGGACATCGCGCGCTTGCGGAAAGTGGTCGAGCCCTTGCGAACCACCCACGATCTCGAGGGGAGTATGGGCGAGTTCATTGTGCCGAATTCGACGCTCTATCGGCGGGAGAGCAAGCTCTATGCGGACGTTGAAGCTTATGAGGACGGCACGCCGCTCTGGAATGCACCCGCCGGCCATCAAAACCCCTTTGGACGGAGGATGCCCGCGGTCGTGGCGGTGATCAAGGCGATGGCTGCATGCGGCATGTTCACGCTCGCAGGGCTGCAGGCGAGCTCCCAAGTTTGGGGGGAACTGGAATTCAAGGAGCGCGAGACGCTGTGGGATGCCGAGCGACTGACGCGCGAACTCCTCGAGCGCCTGATTGCCGAGGGCCTGCCGCAGGAATCGGCGACGCAAGACCATGTCGACACGCTGTACCGGCATTGGCCGCTGCCAATGTTGACCTCAGCCCTGTCCCCGTGACCTCGATGCGCTCAAGGCCGAGCAGGATCGTCTTTGTTGGGCCGAGGTGGGCGACCCTTAACGAACGCCGGCCGGGGCTCTGGCACACGCCTTTACTGTCTGCGAGGCATCCGAAGGGAAGGCCCGAACGAGGCCTTGAATGTCAGAAAAAGATATATTATTTTCTGACAATGAAAACCCCCGTCGCATCAGTTCCGGACCGGATCATGAAGCGCGCCCGCGCCGGCGGGCGCGGCGGCGTCTTCACGCCCAGCGATTTCCTGGACGTGGCCGGCCGCGCGGCCGTTGACCAGGCGCTGTCCCGGCTGGTCAGGGGTGGCAAGTTGCGACGTCTGGCGCGCGGCCTCTACGACTTCCCTAAGCTTCATCCGAAGCTCGGCCTGCTCTCGCCGGCGCCCGATGACGTCGCGCAGGCGCTCGCCCGGGAGACCGGCTCGCAGGTGCAGATCGCCGGCGCCCGCGCCGCGAACGCGCTCGGCCTGTCCACCCAGGTTCCGGCCAAGAACAGCTACCTGACCGATGGTCCCTCCCGCCGTGTCGTGCTTGGCAAGCGGGTCGTTGATCTGCGTCACGCCTCGCCAAAACACCTGATCGCTCCGGGCAGCTTCGCCGGCACCGTCGTTCAGGCTCTGCGGCATCTCGGCCCTGTGCGGGCGACCGATGTCGCACGCGTCGCCGGGCGCCGGCTGTCGGCAAGCGACAAGAAGACGCTCGCGACGGGCGCCGTCCGGGCGCCGGCATGGATGCGACCGACACTCGTCTCCATCGCCGCCATCTCCGGTGGGGCCGATGGATAAGGTCGCCCGTATCGACGGCGCCGAGCGCGCGGCTCTGTTCGGTGAGACGGGCGCGGCGCGTGGCGTCGCCAACACCATCATCGAGAAGGACTTCTGGGTCTGCTGGACCTTGAAACGCCTCTTCGAGCTGCAGAAAGAAGACGCGCCGACCCTGGTCTTCAAGGGTGGGACGTCCTTGTCCAAGGCCTTCGGCGCGATCCGCCGCTTTTCCGAGGACATCGACCTGTCGTTCGACCGCGCCGATCTTGGCTACACCGGCGACCGCGATCCGGGAAGGGATGGGATCAGCAAAAAGCAGGCGGGCAAGCTGATCGAGGATCTTGTCGGTGACGTCGAAAAGCACATTGCCGAGAAGCTGCTGCCCGCCTTGCGCGCGGCGATCGCCAAGCAGCTCGGCGAGCCGACAAACGGCCAATGGTCCTTGGAGATCGATCCGAGCGATCCGCAGAGCGTGAACTTCCACTACCCGACCGCGCTGCCCAAGGAGGCGTATGAAGGCATGGCCTACATCACGCCGAGGGTGAAGCTGGAATTCGGCGCGCGCGGCGATCCATGGCCGACCGAAGAGAAGAGCATCCGCCCGTATGCAGCGGATGAGTTTCCCGGCTTCTTCGAGGAAGCGGATTGCACCGTGACTGTGCTGTCGGTGCGGCGCACCTTCTGGGAAAAGGCCACGGCGCTGCACGCGGAGGCGCACCGTCCGAAGGACGCCCCGACGCCGCAATATTTCTCCCGACACTATTACGACATCGCGATGCTGCTCGACACTGAAGACGGAAAGGCGGCCGCCGCCGACTTCGCGCTGCTCGAGCAGGTCGCCAACCACAAGGCGGTGTTTTTCCGCTCCGCCTGGGCGAGCTACGACACCGCGCGGCCAGGCACGTTGCAGCTTGTGCCGTTGGAGACGCGGCTTAAGGATCTGCGCGCTGATTATCGCGATATGGCGCCGATGATGTTCGATGAGAAACCGCTATCGTTCGACGAGATCATTGCTCGCATCCAGAAACTACAGGACACCATCAATGCTTCGCCGGCTTCGCAGTAATCACGTCTGGCTGCGGTGTTTCTACGGACGAGAGCTGCGCATCTTGGCCGAAGTCTGCAGTAAACCTGCGTCGTGCCGCACAAAAGATCTGGGCGCCCGCTTCTTCGTTTCCGCCGCTGATATGAAAGTAGCGCCAGTTGTGATCAAAGAATAATTTTAGGAGTGGAGATGGAACATAATATTGCAGACATGACCCTCGATGAAGTCGTATCTCACCTCATCGCGGGAGAGGTTCTGCACGTTGCTAGCGGAGAGACATTTTCCCTGCCGTTGAGTGATAGCCGCGCTGTTCTCGCGTTCTACAATCAAGACCGTCGAGCGTACTGGAATCCGGATAAAGACACTGCCATTCAGGATGGGGAGGTGGATCGCGTCCTCGCCGCGCTTGACAATGTACCTAAAGCCTTGTCCGCACCGGCTAAGGCGCCGCCGGAATTTCAGAAATGGCAACTCAGCAAGATCGAGGCGCATCGCTTCCGGGGGCTGCATCGTCATTGCGCCGAGGGAGGTTCAGACCCCAAGCCGTTCGAGCTTGAGCTCGCGGCACCGGCCACACTGTTTCGGGGGTTCAACGGGGCGGGCAAGACCTCGCTGGTCAGCGCCGTTTGCTGGTGCCTGACGGGGTATGGATACCGTTCGCAGGGGCTGCCGGCACCGTTGCATGAGTGCATTTCGGTGCAAGTCGCCAGCGCTGAGGCGGAAAAGAGCGGATTTGACATCCCAGCGATTGTGCCAATTCCCACCGAGCAGGAGCTGGTAGCGGTCGATGGCGCGCCGAAGGTCGACACATGGGTTCGGCTCTCGTTTCGCTCGTTGATCGACAGGAGGGAGGTCGTGGTTGAGCGCCACCTCCAGCGGGAGGGTAAGAAGGGATTCAAGACCGGCGTGATTGGTCTGGAAAAATTGGGGCTATCCGAGCTGGCGCTTCAGGTTGGCATCCTGATGCCCGGCATCGCCGCCGCGACCCGCTTCGATGACAAGACCACGCTGTCCCAAGCCGTGTCGACACTGACTGGCCTGCGGCCGTTGGCGCATTTTGGCGTGCGGAGTGGGCGTCTGTACGATCGGCTGGCCGAGAAGTATCCGAAGCTGGCCAAGCAAGAGAAGGAAGCTTGCGAAACGACGGCGGGCGCCCAGAAGCAAACCCTCGACGACCTTCTGAAGGACGGGAAGGATCTGCCGAACCTCGATTGCGTCGTCGTTCCCGCCGACGGAGATCGCGAGGGATGGGTGGCTGGCCTCACGGATGCCGAGAAGCGCCTCAAGGCGGTCGAGGACCAGGCGGCCGAGGAAGCGACGTTGATTCTGGGCGCCCTGCCGCCCCTGACGTCGGATATCGAGATTAAGCGGTTCAGAGACGCGCTGACGGCCGCTCAAAACTGTTTCAGCGGCGCCGCCTTGAGGGGACTGCCGTCCATGCAACTCGCCGCGAACCTCGGCGAACTGCATGAGACGGACTTGGAATGTGCCGAAAAGGTCCTCGAAGGCATCGAGGCCGAGGCCAAGAGCCTGGTCAATCGCCTGTCGGATGCCAGTCGTTCGGATCGGCTGCGCCTCTACGGCCTGGTTGCTAGATGGCATGAGGCTGCTCATCCGGGGCAGCCTTTCTCGACATGTCCAGTTTGCGATCGCGATCTCACGCAACCCGGGGCGATCCCTCGGGACGCGTTGCTGGATCAGGCCGTGGCCGACGCGCTAGAGGAGGCCCGCAAAGCGGATTCAGCACTGTTGAAGACCGGCGCCGAATGGGAACGCGACGCCATGCGTGGGCTGCGCGGACAGTTGCCGGCGAGTTTGCAGCCCTTTGTATCTAACGATGTGCCGGATGACCTTGCGACGGTCTATAAGGCAGCGTTGTCCAAGGAAGTCTTCGAGCAACCGGATTTTCCGCCGGTCCTTCGCAAGATGGCACCTGGCGTCGCCGAACTGTGCCGCATGGCTTGGGCGAACGCACCCGTCCGCGCGCCGTTGCCGAGCATGGCCATCCCGCAACAGATTCCCGACGCCGAAGGCCTGCGCGGCGCGATTCAGAAGGTGCGGCGTGCGATTCGTCTCGCCAGGTATCGCGCCGCGAACACGGAATTCGCGAGGTCCGCCGTGGCGCGCGTGTTGCGCTCCGCGGTGGAAACCGATGTCCCAGCCAATCAGCGCGCGGTTGCCGGGCAACTGAGCGTCCTTAACACCTACCTCGAGGCGGCGACGGCATTCGCCGGCGTGCGTCGCCAACTGGGCCAGTTCAAGCTGACCTGCGAGAAGTGGAAGGCCGCGTGTGAGCGGATCGAAAAGCTTGATCGTGCGGCGAAGGCAGTTGAGCCGTTCACGCGCTTTCCAGCCCTTGTTCACGATCAGGTCGCCGGTCTGATTCTAGATCTCGACTCGCAGGCAACGGCCTGGTCGCAGCGCATGTACAAGGCGCAGTTCCTGCAAGCACCTGCCTACGCGGGGTTGGACCCGGCCAACAGCGACGGCTTTACGTTCCTGGCGGCACAAGGCAAGCATCTGGTCGAGGCGCATCATGTCATGAACGCTTCGGCCTTGCGGGCCTACTTGTCGGCGTTTGTCCTTGCGCTATGGCAGCAGGTCTGGGCGAGATCCGGAGGGATTTCGACGATTCTGATGGATGATCCGCAGGATTTGCTCGATCCGGGCAACGTCGCCAATCTGGCAGCGACGGTTCCGCATCTGATCGCGGCGGACATGAGCCCGCTGATCGTCAGCAACGACTTTGGCTTCATCCCCACCATCGAGGCGTTCGTCGCCGCGCACAATACCACCACGCCCGGCCGGCGCACCGAGGTGTGGGAGTTTTCGGCGATCTCGACGTCGAAATGCACCGTCAGTCTGGCGCCCGTCGCCGATGAAGCAAGGCTGCGCGGCGAACACTGGCAAAAGACCGATCCGAATGATGTCACGCTCGCGCGGGCATTCGTTCATCCCGTCCGCGTCCGCATCGAGATTAAGCTTTGGGATCTGCTGGCGTCCGATCCCGCGGTCCTGAAAGACCCGACGCTGAATGATCTCCTCGGCAAGATCGCCAACGCGCGAAACAGAGGCGAGCGGCCGTTCAACGAAGAGCCGTTCCGCAAGCTGAGCGAGCTGCCTGCCCTGAAGGCCGGTGCGCCATTCCGGGACGCGATCAACAAGGCGCACCACGGCAAGGCCGATCAGCTCACGCCCGTCGATGCGGATATCGTCCGCCAAGATTATGAGGATGTCTTCGCCGCGATCGACGCCTGTTGGCTCGCCTATGCCAGGTTCATGGGCCGATTGCCGCCGGAACAAGCCCTGGCGGAGGCCACGAAGGCTCCAGCCGAACCGAACGTCGTTCCCTTGCCGGCCAAGCCGATATCGGTCCTCGGGCGGCTTGCCGCCCATGAGGTCGGCGCTCCCCTTACCAGCATCGAAGATGCAAAGGACCAATTCGAGCTTGGGTCGCTAGGCGACATCTCGCTCTTCACGCTGCGCGCGCCGACATTGGGATTGGTGGCCTTTCCCGGCCAGACCCTGATCGTCTCGCTGACCGCCGAGGTTCGCAACGGTGACCTCGCTATCGTGCAAACGCCGGGGAAAACCTACGCACGCCGCATCGGCATCGATAAGGCTGATCTGTCGCGGATTGTCTTGGAGAGCATGCCATCGGCGAGTTCGCGCGTACCACCGACGCACTTCGTTCAGCGCAGCAGCGCCACGTTGAGCAAGATCGTCGGTGTCTTGTTTGACGAGACGGTGCCGGCGAAATCTCATGACGAGGCGATTCCCGCAACCGGTTCGGCTATCCTCTCCCAGGTGGTCGCGGCGGCCGTCGTCGCTGGCGATAGCGCCTTTCCGGTGGCGCCGGACAAGGGCCATGTGCTGCTTGGACGAGCGACCGACCTATCCCATTTGGCGGGGCGGATCCTGGCCGTTGTGGCACGGCCGGACGTTCATTCGTCAGACCACTTCGCCTACCTGAAGCGACTTGGCAAACAGATGCCCGGCAACGCTTCCGTCTACTACCTGGAAAATGTGGGCCAAGCTGGAGAGGGGGAATATGTGCAATTTCCCGGTGCGGGCGGCGCGATCCCCGGCATCTCGGTCGTCGATGATGTGTGGAAGGTGCATGGCACGATCTTCTAAACATCCGGTCTTCGTGTGACGATCAGCCAGAATGTCCTCAGCCTGTGGTCCTTGATGGATTCCTGATGACCGCACTGCTCGTTCGTTGGGCGGACCGCAGGCAGGAACGAGCCGGAGGAAGAATGATCCGCATCTTGCACACAGCCGATTGGCACATCGGTCAAACATTGCGTGGATTCTCTCGAGAGCACGAGCACCGCACGGTTTTTAAACGCCTCGAAGAGATCGTCGTCGAGCGGAATGTCGACGCGCTCGTGGTCGCCGGCGATGTGTTCGACAGTCAGAATCCGTCAGGAGAGGCGCAGCAACTCCTTTACAACGCGCTTGTACGGTTGAGCCGCGCGCAACCACGAATGACCGTAGTGATCGTTGCCGGCAATCATGACGCCGCCGGACGGTTGGAAGCGCCGCGGCCTTTGTTAGAAGCCTTTAATATTCACGTCGTTGGAAATGTGCGGCGGCGCGATAGGCGGATCGAGGCGGCGCAACACCTCGTGCCGATTTTCGACGCCAGCGGTGCAATGGCCGCTCACGTGCTGGCGGTCTCCTACCCAACTGCCGCCTGCCTCCCGAATTTGACGCGGCTGGATGGCGAGTCTGGCTCTCCCGTCGTCGCCGGAGTACGCAGTCTTTACGCGGAATTGCTCGACACGTTACGGGGACAGATGGATGGTTTGCCGTTTGTCCTTACGGGTCATCTCCACGTCGCGGGTGGCATCGAGTCGGAAGGCGCCGAGCGTCGGATCTTGGTCGGCGGTCAACATGCCGTGCCGCATGATGTGTTCCCGACAGAAGCAAGTTACGTCGCGCTTGGTCATCTGCATAAGGCCCAGGCCATCGGTCGCGATAGCGTTCGCTATTCTGGATCATTGATCCCCTTGTCGGCAACCGAGCAGCCTTACGCTCATGGAGTGACGCTTGTGAGCGTCGACGGTGCGCAGGTCACGTCAGAGCATATCCCCATCGATCGGCCGGTTCCTTTCCTGCGGCTGCCGGAGTCCGATGATATGCGTTTGACTGAACTTGGCGATCACCTGACGGCATTGGATCTTGAGCCAGATCTGCCGATCAACGAGCGGCCGTTCGTCCAGATCAGACTTGCTCGTCACGGGCTGCCTTCTGGATTCAGAGAGGAGATCGACCGCATCACCGAGAACTTTCCTGTACGCGTTGTCGATACTCGCGTCGCCACTCTACCCGGTACGCTGAACGAGACGGTCCTGACGGATCCTCTGCTTCGGTTGGCGGAACGAGATCCAGAGGACATGTTTAAGCTCGCGTTCGAGCGTGAGTTTGGCGCGGCGCCGGGTGTTGCCCATCTGGATGTCTTCCACCGCGCACGGGCGGAGGCTTGACCCATGCGAATTCTGGCGATCCGCGGCGAAAATCTGGCCAGTCTTGCGGCACCTTTCGAAATCGATCTTGCAGCAGAACCGTTCGCGGGTTCCGGTCTCTTCGCCATCACGGGCGAGACTGGCGCCGGAAAGTCGACCATTCTCGATGCACTGTGCCTCGCGCTCTACGGCGAATACCCCCGCGTCTCTGTCGGCCGGCGCGAGAATGCTCCCGACCCTAGTGGAGAGCCGATCTCGATTCATGACGGCCGGGCGATCCTGCGCCGAGGTGCCGGCGGCGGTTATGCCGAGGTAGATTTCGTCGGGCAGGACGGTGAGCGATACCGTGCCCGCTGGGAAGCCAACCGCGCGCGCGGGCGGGCAAATGGCCGGCTTCAGAATGAGCAGCGCGTGCTGTATCGCCTTGACGACGGCAGCGCCGTGGCGACCGGCAAGACTCAGGTTCGCGAGGCGGTAGAAGCGAGGACCGAGCTTACGTTCGATCAGTTCCGACGAACGGTACTCCTCGCTCAGGGCGAATTCGACGCCTTCCTACTCGCCGCTGACGGCGAGCGCGCAGAATTGCTTGAGAAAATCACAGGCACTGAAATCTACGCGACGATCTCGATCCGCGTCCGTGAGGGCACGGAGGCTCGACGAAGGGCCGTCGAGCAGCTGGAGCAGCGTCGTGGTGACATCGGCCTTCTCGATGCTGCTGCCAGGCAAGCATTGCTGGACGAGCAAAGTCGGCTTGCGTCGGCTATTGCCCAGAAAGCCGCGGAGCGTGATCAACACGACGGGCGGCTCGATCATTTCAAGCGCGTCGCTGCCGCCAGAAGCGATCTTGCTCAAGCAGTGGATCGAGCCGGAACGGCGCGTTCAGCGCGTGAGGCGGCCGCCAATGAATATCGGTCGCTTGCCGAATTTGATCGCGTCGAGCCGCTTCGCCCGCTTTCGGTAGAAATGGACAATGCACGGCGAACGGCGACGGAGGCTGAATCACGCCTCGACGATTTGCTCGTTGCCCGCGAAGAAGCGCGAACGCGCGACGATGCCGCTGCAGGTCAACTCTCCGACGCTGCAACGGCCGACGAGGCCGCAGAAGACCTCTTCAAGCGCTTTGGTCCCCTCTGGAGCGAAGCCGAGAAGCTCGACGCCGAACTGACCGCGGCCAGGATCGAGCTTACTGATGCGGCAGCGAAGTCCCAGCAGGCGGAAACGACGCTGCGATCCAACGTAGACGCGCTGGCAGCGCTTGATCAGGCTATTGGCCAATGCACAGACTCGCTGGGCATAACAATGGTCCAATTGAGGGAGCAATCAGCCCGCGTTTTCCTTGCTGATCGCGTCAGTGACGCGACGGTTCTGCTGGAGAGGCGTGCCATTCTCAAACAGAGTCGCAGCCTGACGTCGTCCCGGGCGGATGAATCTGCGGCAATAATCGCACGTTTGGAAGGTGAGATAGGCGAGCTGTCGGAGATGCTCGCGGCAGATCGTGAGCGGAAAGACCGCCTCAGTCGCGATATCGCTCAGTGTCGCAATAGCCTTGCCGCAATTGACGAGCCGACGCTCCATCAACGTGACAGCGATCTTAAAGGCGCGATTGAGGCGCTGCGCGAGGCAAGCACCATTTGCGAGCAGCATATTCGTGCGTCTGGAGATCTAGCGCGCGGAGAATCGGCGCTCGCCATTGCGGCGCAGGATGTGAGCGCAGCAAGCAGACAAATCGCTGACGCCGAATCCGAGCAACTCCGCAGTCGGACCGCGCGCGTCGAAATCGTGCCGCTCGCGGAACTGGCCGACGAGGCTGTCTCCTCTGAAGCCATCCATCTGCGCAGCCTGCTAACTCCGAATGTTGCGTGTCCGGTATGCGGCAGCACAGACCATCCCCATCTTGCGCACCCCAGCGCGTTGAACGAGATGGTCGCAACCGTTCGCCGTCGTCGCGAAGAGCTGGATACGGCGCTGGCTACAATAGGCCAGCGTCTCAGCACCGCGACACGCGCACTTGCCGCTACAGAAGGGCGCCGAGCAGAGGCGAACCGCGTGATTGATATCGCGCGCGGTCAGGTTTCGGCAGCCGAGAGCGCTTATATCGAACTAAGGCCAATGGTGAGCGATCTTTGCTCCAAGGCGAGAGTGAAGGGGAGTGCGCCTCGCGCGCTCGACAGTCAAGCCACGAGCGAATTGGCGGCGCTCGCCTCGGCCGCGAAGGCGGAACGGATCTCGATTGCTGCTCCACTCGCAGACGCCCAGCGCCTTCGGGCCGAGAGCGACGGTTTGCAGAGGGAGCATGACGCACTCGTTCGGTCCATCGAATCGACAGTTCGAAGCGTCGACCAACGACGTTCTGAACTTCATGCTGGACAACTGAAAGCCGCGGAATCCACAATCCGGGAAGCGGCGCTCGCAGAGAGCCTCGCTACCATCGATCGCGAGATATGGCCATTCCTCGTTGCAGCCGATCTAACCATCGAGCTGCTTGACGCCGACCCGGTGGGCTGCGCCGACAGACTTTCAGCAGTTGCGCAAGAGTACGGTGCACTGCGTAAGCGGGCTGGTGAGCTCGAGATGACGCTGCAACGGTTGGCGCCGGACCGCGCGGCGGCGGCCGTTTCGCTTGAGCACGCACGGTCGCAAATGACGGTGAGCGCGGCCCAACTCAATCAACGTCGACTGGTCGTGGAAGAGAAGGCGACCGCCCGAGCTGAACTTCTTGGCGGTGAGGCGACTGCCAGTCATCGGACCCGGATCAACGAAGCTCGTCGAACGGCTCGCGAAACTCTCGCCAAGGCGCGGGAGGCGAAATCCGCTGCTGCCGGCGCGTTCCAGTCGGCCAGTGCTCGCTGTGAGGAGGCTGCCGCGGGATTGGAGGCCGCGAAGAATCGCCGCGCGTCAGCCGAAGGGGCCTTCGATATGGCCTGTCAGGATATCGCCCGATCGCCGGGTCAGGTGTTCACGCTGATTGCCACCGACCCAGCTGTGTGCAAAGCTCTACGGAGACGAATTCAAGAGATCGACCGAACCGTAAACGATGCGGACGCCGCCGTCCTGATGCGTCGGGAAGACCTTGAGAGATCGCTGGAAGGGTTCGACGAGACAACTGATGCGGAGGCATCGACTGCCGCCGTTGCAACCCTGACAACGGAAATCGGCGATTTGCATCAACGAACCGGCACACTTTGCGCATCGCTCGCGCGCGACGATGACGCACGCCGCATAGCTGCAAGCCTATCGGCGGAGATAGAAACCGCACAGGCGGAACTTGCCATTTGGCAGGCGGTCGATGATGCCATCGGCTCAGCCAATGGCGATCGCTTTCGTCGCTTCGTACAGGGCATCACACTCGATCACATGGTGCAACTCGCGAATGATCATCTCAATGCACTGAGCCCCCGCTACAGGCTCGCGCCGGGAAAGGTGTCAGATCTCGCACTCTATATCATCGACCGCGACATGGACGATGAGATTCGCGGGACGCGGAGTCTTTCCGGCGGCGAGCGATTTCTGGTCTCGTTGGCGCTTGCGTTAGCTCTATCAGGCCTCGAGGGCCGCTCGTCCTTTGTCGATACGCTGTTCATCGACGAAGGCTTCGGATCGCTGGACGCCGACACGCTCGAGTTGGCAGTGGATGCATTGGAAACCTTGCAGGGGCGAGGACGAAAAGTTGGCGTCATCACTCATGTCGCCGCCATGATCGAGCGGATCGCCGTGCAGGTTCGCGTTGAAAAGTGCGGCGCGGGGCGCTCTGAGATTCGGGTTTCTACCGGAATGGGAACGGTGTGGCCTGCTGTCGAGGCCGTGCAATAGACGGCGGCGCGGTCAAGAGTGGCGGCATCGCGGAAGCGCTGATCACGGCCAAGGCCCCTGCCGCGGATTCGCAGTACCCGCTATTTGAGCGGCAAGGCTGACTGCATCGTTCCGAACCACCTCCGTTGCTTCACCAAGCTTCCGAAAATACCGCGCAATATTGAAAACGAAGGAGTCATAGTTGTCGATGATGACAATCAAGGTGCACCGGATGTGTGAAATGCTGCAAAAAGTCGCTGCGCCTTGGCGAGCGTCTCCTCGTATTCGGCCTCTGGATCCGACATCGCCGTGATCCCGCTGCCGGCATGAAATACGGCCAGGTCGTCGTCGATCGTGACAGTGCGAATCGCAATGTTCGTGTCCATATGCCCATTGAAACCGATAAAGCCGATCGCCCCGCAATAGACCTCTCGCGCCACACGCTCGATTTCCGCAATAACCTCCATCGATCGCACCTTTGGCGCCCCGGTAATGGAGCCGCCAGGAAAGCAGGCGCGAAGCAGCGTGACAGCGTCCTGGTGTTCTGCAAGTTCACCCGTAACGATCGACACGAGATGGTGCACTGAGGCATAGCTTTCGAGGTTGCACAGCGCAGGAACATCGACCGAATGCGCAGTGCAGACGCGCGACAAATCATTGCGCAGGAGGTCGACGATCATCGTATTCTCGGCACGGTCTTTTTCAGATGCGAGAAGAGTTTCAGCACGACGGTGGTCTTCGTTAGGATCGGCGGAACGCGCGATCGTGCCCTTGATGGGTCGCGTTTCAACATATCGTCCGTCAAGCCTTAGGAATCGTTCCGGTGAGCTCGATGCAATGGTCAGCGTGCCGTAGCGCAGCAAGGCCGCAAAGGGGGCTGGGTTCAATGACCGCAGCTGGCAATAGAAGGTGAGCGGATCGAACAGAGGCGACAGCCTGGCGCTGAAGCGCTGCGCAATGTTGGCTTGGAACATGTCTCCGGCCAGAATCAACTCGATGACGCGCCGCACCGCGGCAATATAGTCCTCACGGCTGAAGTTCGAATGCCATGTGCCGGCTGTGCTAGGGAACACAATCCGGGGCGACTTTGGGTTGGCAAGCAGTGCGGCAAACTCGTCGGCTCGCCGGCGTGCACGCTCGATTCGTCGAGCGGGATCCTGCTCCGGCCATCCGGTCGAGACGATCCAGCATCTGTTGTCACGGTGGTCGAAGCTGACGACCACGTCATAGAAGTGCAGGATGGCTTGGGGTAAACGCTGACCGAGATTTTCGGGCGCCGGCAAACGCTCCAATGTCCTGTTCAGATCGTAAGCAAAAAAACCGGCCGCGCCTCCCTGGAACGGCGGGAGATCGGGGCGATGCTCTTGCGGATAGCTGGCGAGCAGGGTGCGAAGAACTTCCCATGGATCGCCCTTGAGAGCTGCTCCGTTGCAACTCGCCTGTCCGTCCGCGACCACGTAGGTGCTGAACGGCTCGCAGCTCAGATATGAACAGCGCCCGCGCGACTCGTGCCTGGCTGCGCTGTCGAGAAACGTAAGGTGCGGCCGATGCGCGAGACGTCGCATCGCGGCGACTGGGTCAATCCACTGCAGTTCGCGGACGTGCATGCTCTGCCAATTGCCGATGACTGGCGTGCGGTGAGGCGCGCTGCGATCGCGATTCCTCTCCCAACAAGAGGGATGCTCGTCTGGGATCGGCAAGCTCCTGAGACCGATTCTCAAATCAATCCCGGCCAGTCGGCAAGGTACGCCGAGCAACTTGGGTTATTCCTGCCGTTGAGACGAAATGCGTATCTGTTGAGAGACTGTAGTCGGCCGCGAAGCGCAGCTCCCGTAGCGGTCGAACCCGCCTGATCGATTCCTGGTACAGATCGTGCGCTTTGTAAGCCGCAAGTTCTGTCTCGCTATCGAACTCACCATAGACCACGACGTCAATGTCGTTGCCAAGCTGGTCCGTCTTGCCATTGCGAGCAATCTCGAGCCGACGTGCATGTGGGATTGTCGTGAGGACTGAGAGACCTTCGATGATCTGGTCGATATGAGCCCTATCCTTGGCGGTGAACAAGACGATGTGACGTATCATGGCTGGCCGTAGGGTGATGTCGCACGCCCGCGCATCACTATCTTGGGATCGAGCCCGCTGCAATGGCGGCAGTCGCCTGCCGCGTCGTGCAGCAGGACGGTCGACGATCACCCCGGCGACGGCTTCGGTTTCGCAACGGAACTGGCCAGATCTCGTCAGGACGCGGGAAGGGCAAGGCGCTCAATCGTTTGGATGTGGCGCGCGAGCAGGTTACAGGCTTGATCGACATTGCGCGCTCGCAACGTTTGCAGAATCAGGCGGTGATCCTGATTGGACCGCGGTCGCCAGCCGCTACTTCGCGCCATCGCGAACACCAACCGCGAATTTGCAAGCTGTAGCCCGCCGAGGCTCGCGAGCAGGCGCGGCATCGCGCAGGGCGCCACCAGCGCGTGGTGAAACGCGCGGTTGGCCATCTCAAACTCCTGGATTGTCTGGGCATTGTCTCCTTCAATCAGGGCGAGCTCGATCCGCGCCAAATGGGCCGATGTAATCTTCGGAGCCGCATTGCGCAACGCGACCACTTCGAGCGCGGCACGCATCTCTGCGATCTCCTTGACTGACTTGGTATCGAGCGGGGCAACCCGCACACCCCGGCGCGGCACCGCGACGACAAGATGTTGCGCCTCCAGCTGGCGAAAGGCCTCGCGCACCGGGACATGGCTGGAATTGAACTCCCGCGCGACATGATCCTGTCGGAGTGGGGCGTCGGGCTGCAGCGCACCGCTGATAATGCGATCACCGATGACCTCTGCAATACGTGTCGTAATGGTCGCGTTTTCGTCGTTTGTCATAGATTATCTATCACAAAAGAGGGTGCGTCCGCGTGCAGCATCAGTTATCATCCAGCGCGAAATCGATGATCATAGATAAATATAGATATTATCTATGATCTGGCGCGGGCGGGAATGCAAGTCTTATGGTTGCTGCAGCGGCAGTTGAACGGAGCGACAGCGGCGACCGCGTGCCGGTCCGCGACAACTGGAAACGCGCCGAGGCGGAAGCGCTCTACGGTCTGCCGTTTGCCGACCTCATGATTCAGGCGCAGGGCATTCATCGCGAGAACTTCGACCCAAACCACGTCGAAACAGCAAGTCTGCTCAGCATCAAGACCGGCGGCTGTTCGGAAGACTGCGGCTACTGCTCGCAGAGCGCGCACTATGACACCGGCCTGAAAGCCACCCGCCTGATGGATTACGCCGACGTGGTTGCCACCGCGCAGCGCGCCAAGGACGCTGGTGCTACCCGCTTCTGCATGGCCGCGGCCTGGCGCAGTCCAAAAGACCGCGATCTCGATTCTGTCTGCGACATGGTCAGAGCAGTCAAGGATCTCGGCATGGAAACCTGCGTCACGCTCGGCATGCTGACATCGACGCAGGCCGCACAGCTCGCGGACGCCGGGCTCGACTTCTACAATCACAACGTCGATACCTCACCGGACTTCTACAGCAAGATCATCACCACCCGCACCTTGCAGGACCGCATCGACACACTTGCGCATGTGCGCGAGGCCGGCATCAAGGTCTGCTGCGGCGGCATCATCGGCATGGGCGAGCGAATCGAGGATCGCCTGGGCATGCTCGTGCTGCTCGCGAATCTTCCCAATCATCCTGAAAGCGTGCCGATCAACCTTTGGAACGAGGTCAAGGGCGTGCCGGTCAATGACGTCGCCGAGCGGCCCGATCCGATCGCGCTGGTGCGCCTGATCGCGACGGCCCGCATCATGATGCCCACGAGCGTCGTGCGGTTGTCCGCCGGACGGCAATATATGAGCGATGAACTGCAGGCGCTGTGTTTTTTGGCTGGCGCGAATTCGATCTTCATCGGCGACGTGCTGTTGACCACCAAAAACCCGCAAGTCGAGCGCGACGCTCATTTGCTGAACCGCCTTGGCATCAGGTCCGGCCTTGCCTGACTAAGTAGGCGGGAAGCGGGCACCCTGCGGCAAATTTCAATATAGGTGAAAAATGCAGATTACCTTGATGAAAGGCAAAATCCATCGCGCCTCGGTGACCGAAGCCGATCTGCACTATGAAGGCTCGATATCGATTGATCGTACGCTGCTCGATGCCGCAGGCTTCCTGATCAACGAACGTGTCGAGATCTACAACATCGACACCGGAGCGCGGTTCGCCACCTATGCGATCGAGGCGCCCCAGCGGTCGGGCATCATAGGCCTGAATGGTGCGGCCGCGCGGCTCGCGATGCCCGGAGACAAAATCATTATCGTTGCATATGCCTCCTTTGATGAGGCGGAAGCAAAGACTTTCAGACCGCGCGTGGTGCTGGTTGACCGCGAAAATCGCATTTTGCCAGGTTGAAAGCCCGCGACGGCCAAGGTTGGAGCTTGTCTCCTTAGCGGGCAACGGAATTTTTTGCACGATTTTATGGCGCGCCACGGAGTGAAGAATGCGGCCAATCCATACGGCCAAAGTTGCCCACTATGCCGCGGCCTTGCAGGCCCTGAGCGAGGACAACCGGCTGCGCGGCCTTAAGGCCAGCGCTGGTGTCGATTTTACCTCGAACGATTATCTGGCGCTCGCCAGCGCGCCGCGTATGAAGAAGGCTGTTTCTGCCGCGCTTCATACGGGCACACCGATCGGAGCCGGCGGCTCGCGGCTTCTGCGCGGCAATTGCGAGGAGCACGAACGTCTCGAAGCAGAAGCGGCTCAGTTCTTCGGCGCAGAAACGGCGCTGTTCTTTGGCGGCGGTTATGTGGCAAACTTTGCTATTCTGACAACGCTGCCGCAGCGGGGCGATCTGCTTGTTCTCGATTCTCTCGTGCACGCGAGCATTCATGAAGGCGCGCGGGCTGGCCGGGCCGACTTTCGGATAAGCGCCCATAACGACCCCGAGTCGGTCGAAAGCACAATTCGCGACTGGCGCGCGAACGGCGGGACCGGCCGGATCTGGATCGTGATCGAAAGTCTCTACAGCATGGACGGCGATTTCGCGCCGGTTAAAGAGCTGGTCGCCATCGCCGACCGGCACGACGCGTTCCTGATGGTGGATGAGGCTCATGCCACGGGCGTCTACGGCGAGGGGGGACGCGGGCTCACCGCGCCCTATGAGGGACGCGAAAATCTCCTGGTGGTTCATACCTGCGGCAAGGCGCTGGGCGCTGCCGGCGCGCTCGTCACTGCTTCCGGAGTGCTGCGCGATTTCATGGTCAATCGCTGCCGTCCATTTATCTTCGCCACCGCGCCCTCGCCGTTGATGGCCGTCGCGGTGCGGGAAGCCCTCTTGATACTGCAGGAGGAGCCCGAGCGTCAACAGCGTCTGGCCAACCTCGTCGCATTCGTGCATCGAGAGATCGGTGTGCGCGGTCTCCGGAGTCCTTCGGACTCCCAGATCGTGCCCTACATCGTCGGCGACAATGGCCGTGCAATGCGGCTCGCCTCTGCATTGCAGGCCTGCGGCTTCGATATCCGCGGAATCAGGCCGCCAACCGTGCCGGCGGGCACGGCCCGCTTGCGAATTTCGCTGACACTCAACGTCGGGGAGGATGACGTGCGTGCAATGCTCGACGCGCTGAGCGAGGAGACGAGAGGTGAAACGTTCGATGAGTAAGCCGATCGTGGTGACCGGTACGGATACCGGGATCGGGAAGACGGTGTTTTCCGCAGGCCTCGCTCATCTCCTCGGGGCGAGCTACTGGAAACCGATTCAGGCCGGCCTCGAAAGCGAGACCGATACGGAGCTCGTCGCACGCTTGGGCGGCCTCTCAGCTGATCGCATCGTTCCGGAGCTTTACCGTCTTCGAACGCCCGCTTCGCCGCATCATTCCGCCGAAATCGATGGCGTACGCATCGACGCCGATTCGCTTCGTGTGCCGGACGCAGGGGAGCGACCGCTGGTGATCGAGGGCGCCGGCGGGCTGATGGTGCCGCTGAATGGCGGCACACTCTACATTGACATCTTCGAACGATGGCGACTTCCCGTCGTGCTTTGCGCGAGCACGCTCCTCGGCACCATCAATCACTCACTGCTGTCGATAGAGGCGCTGCGGAAGCGTCAGATCCGCATTCTCGGGATTGCATTCATCGGCGAGAGAAATGCGGAGACTGAGAGCGCAGTTTGCGACATCGGGCGGGTGCGTTGGCTGGGGCGATTGCCATGGCTTTCTCCTCTCACGCCAGACAGACTGCAGGCTGTCTTCAAGGGTTCGTTTATCTCTGGCGATTTCAAGCCATGATGCCAAAGACGACGTCGCCGATCTGGCATCCATTCACGCAACACGCGCTTCAAGACGAGATGACAAAGGTTGTGCGTGGTGATGGTGCTTATCTCCACGCCGCAGATGGCCGTCGCATCATAGATGCAATCTCATCCTGGTGGGTCGTGACGCACGGTCATTGTCATCCACATATCGTAAGCGCGATTCAAGAACAGGCAGGCAAGCTCAACCAGATCATCTTCGCCGGCTACACCCACGATCCGGCCGAGGAAGTTGCTTCGCAACTTTTGGAACTCGCACCCCGTGGCCTCGACCATGTCTTCTTCTCCGACAGCGGTTCGACCTGCGTGGAAGTGGCGCTGAAAATGGCGCTCGGCTATTGGCACAACATCGGCAAGCCGCGGACGCGCTTCATCGTCATGCAGCACTCCTATCATGGCGACACAGTGGGGACGATGTCGGTCGGCGCGCGAAGCGTATTCAATGCAGCCTACGAGCCGCTGCTGTTCGACGTTGCTTCAGTCCCGTTTCCCGCGCTTGGCCATGAACAGGCAACGCTCGATGCGCTCGAAGCTGCGTGCCGAAAGGAAAAGCCGGCAGCGTTCATTGTCGAGCCGCTAGTCTTAGGCGCGGGTGGGATGCTGATGTATCCCAGCTGGGTGTTGGAAGAAATGAAGCGGATCTGTGAGGCCTCGGACGTCCTGTTCATCGCCGACGAGGTCATGACCGGCTGGGGCCGGACCGGAACATTGTTCGCTTGCGAGCAGGCAGATATCACGCCGGATATCGTCTGCTATTCCAAGGGTCTCACCGGCGGATCGCTCCCGCTTGCGGTGACACTCTGCCGCGCCGATATTTTCGATTCCCATTGTTCGAAGGATCGTACGCGTACCTTCTTTCATTCGAGTTCATATACCGCAAATCCGATTGCCTGTGCCGCCGCAAAAGCCAACCTGGATCTCTGGCAAGATCCGGAATCGCGCCGTCGCGTCGCGGCACTGGCCACGATGCAAGAGGAGGCAATTGCGCCATTCCACACCGACCCGCGCTTTGCAAACGTCCGTCGAACCGGAACCATCGCAGCGCTAGATCTGAAAACGAGCGATGCGGGCTATCTCGCGGACATCGGCCCGAAGCTTCAGCAATTCTTCAAGGACCGAAATCTGCTGCTGCGCCCGCTCGGTAATACGATCTACGTGATGCCGCCTTACTGCGTCACGGCGGCAGACCTTGATGAGATCTACGCCGGCATCCGTGACGCTGCTGATGCGCTGAGCTGAAGGCGCGCTTTGCTCAGCCGGAACTCAACCTTCGACGATTCCGGTGGCGGCGCCGTCCATTGCTCTACGCGAATTCGAGCCTTTGGGTGGGCCTTTGGCGACGGATCCGAGACATGCGCGGCGTAGATGGTCCAAATTCGGCGGGTGTGCTCAAGGTGGTGGAGCTTCGACGGCAAGCCTCGGCGAGGCCGACGCCGGCGTAGGTTGCGCTATGGAGGCAGGAAGCGCAGAGTAGGGCTGGGAGGTCATGGGTTGAGGGGCCGATGCCATGTCGGATCGTTTCCAATCTACGAGGTCTTCTTGAAACGGCGCGGGCGAAGGTGGTTGTGGTCGGTCTGCACGACCGAAGGCTCACTGGTCATGACAGGGTCAAGAAGCAGCCGATCCGCCGCCAGGTATGACGCCAAAAGGGCGCTTCTTCTAGTGCTGCTGAGCGCGCCATATCGTTCGCGACTTCCGTTGGGCTCGAGCGAACAAACTGACTATCTCGGAAGTTCTTAGCTGATGATCGCGCGATCATTAGGCGTATTTTTGTCAAACTCGGGCCCGGAGAAGTAAGTTTCGTTTTCCTCACCATTGACAGGTTTCTCCTGCCTTCCCTAGGAAGCGCGGACCCTAGCGATGTGCGGTCGGTCGAGGGGACCCGGAGCCACCCTCGATTCCACGGTAGGGGAGTGGGCAGCAAATCGCTGCCTTCGCTATGTGACCTGCAACTAAATCATTAAGCGAATCTGACGCATTATTCCTGCTGCACAGACATCATGCATTTTTCCAGCGTCATCACGGCGCGCTTCGTCGAAGTGCGGCGCGATGAAGAACCAATCGAGTTTCGAGAATTCCTCAGAAATCTACTGGTCGGCGTAAATGCAGTAGCGGTTGCGATCGGCGTTAGATCAACTGTCGCGCGATTACCGATCGGCGCCGAACGTGCCGGAAACTCGGGCTTTGTCATTTCGAACCGCTTGCAGCTTTCCGGTGCCTCTCGGCACGCTGGGTCACCTGGTCAACCGGAGCGGCCGGCTGCGTACGGCCCTTGCCGCTTGGGATCTCCGGCAGCATTTCGGCGGTCGCGTGGTCTGGCGTGTCATCCTTCCAGCGTACTGAGCCGAACGGTCTCTCCAGCATCCGGCGGACGCGTATCGGCGCGGGGCCGATATGGAAGTCAATTGCCAGCTGCTCCAGTGCACGTTCCGACTGGGTCGAACGATTGCGCCAGCGCAAGTAGTCGAACCAGGTAGGGCAGTGGTAGCGCTCGGTCCACAATTCGGGATCGGCAATGTCGCGCGCGATCGACCAGCCATAGGCGCCGTTGCGCTGGCGCGACAGTTGCACGTCCTGCATGACATTATGGAACGCCCGCGCATTCTCCTGTGCAACCCGATACTCGATCTCGACGACGAGCGGCCCGCTGCGTCCGGTCAACGCGAGCCGTACCTCGGGATCGGCGAGCAACTCGGTCTCCTCGCCCCGCGCGCCGACGCGAGGCATGGGCAGCCAAAGGCCGATGAGTGGTGAGGCAACCATCAAGGCGGCCGAGACCAGCAGCGCAGCTTCGACCCCGGCCGCGTCGGTCAGGTGGCCCCAGCCCCAACTGCCGATGGCAATCCCGCCTGAGCTCGCCGCCTGATAGGTCGCAAGCGAGCGTCCGGCCACCCAGCGAGGCGCTGACAATTGCACGCCAATGTTGAACACCGCCCAGGCCATCATCCACACGGCCCCCGCTAGGACCAGTGCTGCCGCGGTCAACACCGGTTCGCGGCTGAGCGCGACCGCGGCGATCGCCGCGCCCATGGATAGCGCGCAGGCGCGGATCGCGGCCTCGCCACTCATCCGCTTGCGGACCTCGGTGATGTTCAGCGCGCCAACCACCGCACCCAGGCCAAAGGCGCCGAGCATGATGCCGTAGGTCTGGGCGTCGCCCTGCAAAAGATCGCGCGCCACCAGCGGCATCAGCGCAGTGATCGCGCCGCCAACGACGCCGGTTACCAGGGTGCGTGCCAGCACGATCTTGATCGATGGCGAATTGGTGATGTAGCGCACGCCTGACACCATGGCGCGGCTCAGTCTTTCAGGCGGCAGACGCGAGGGTGCGCGGATGCGGTTCCAAAGGAACAACGCGACCATCAGCGGCAGATAGAGCAATGTGTTGAGCGCGAATGCGGCCACTGCGCCCGCGGTCGCCACCACGACCCCACCGAGCGCGGGCCCTACGCTGCGCGCGATATTGTAGCTGATGCCGTTCAGCGCAACGGCCGCAGGCAGCTGCGCTTCTGACGGCACTTGTTCGCTGACCGACGATTGCCAAGCCGGTCCCATCAGCGCCATGCCGCTTCCGACGACGAAGCAAAGCATGAGCAAGAGGTTCGGTGTGGCCAGACCAAGCCAGGCGACCACCGTCAGGGCGGTTGCGCCGGCGAGCGCGATGCCAAGCGAGATTAGCGCCACGATGCGGCGGTCATACATATCAGCGATCGCGCCGGCAGGCATCGAAATCAGCATCACTGGCAGCACCAGCGCGGTCTGCACCAGCGCGACCTTGTCGGCCGAGGACGTCATCTGTGTCATCGCCCAAGCCGCCCCAACACCTTGAATCAAGATACCGAGATTGGAGAGGAGGCTCGCAAGCCAAATGCGCCGGAAGGTCGCGTGCCGCAGCGGCGCCGTGATGCCGTCGGCGCTACGCGTTTGGACTTTGGCTGGATCGGTCATATCGGCTCGGTATGATCTACCATGATTCGATTCTGGTACGGATCACAAGGATGTTCCCGGCGCGCGCGCTATCGCGTCCAGACGTTAGCGTGCGCGTGAAATGCGATGCCTCGATCGCTTTTGATGCGGGCGATGATCCTACTGCGTCGCCATCATGCGGCTCATAACAAACGCGACGTAGAGGAGTGAGTGCCCAAAAACGGTCACCATCCCAACCTGATACCTGCACGCTCCTAGAGCATAGAATGCTCGAATATGCCGTACCAATTCTGCAATGCTTGGTCGACTGGACGAGGGCCCAGCGGTTGACCGTTGCAATTTCGACGACATGCCAGCGCGGGGCCGCTCCAAAACTTGGCGAACTGACCTTGGGGGGCCGGCGGCAGCTGCCACAGATTTGAAAAGCATCCGCAGCGCAAGCTACTGCTCGAACTGAACCTTCGTCATGGCACGTTCACCGGTGGCAGGGACGCGGTCGGATGCGACACAAAGCCAGATTGGTGCTGGCCGCGTGCGGCTAACATAATAACAACAGCCACAAAGAGTATTAGGAGTCCACGCATTTCAAAAGATTGCCCCAGAAACTGTATTCCAATTCTGGAATGGCTCGCATCCCGGTGCGCTTCTTCTAAGGCATCGGCGCGCGAGCATCCTGCACAAAATGAGACCAGCCTGTCACACTTACAAACGAAGGCCTAGAACCCCTCCGTCCTAGACGTCTCAGACGATATGCTTCGCCGCAACGCGGCGTATTGTCGCTTAACATACAGAAAAAATGCGCGCCTCCCAAGAAACGGCAGGAATAGTGCGCTGGATTCGAACAATGATCGACAGGATTATACAGCGTAAGGCAACGACTGCTCTCTCTCTCTCTCTCTCTCTCTCTCTCTCTCTCTCTCAGACTTGACGCGGTTCGTATGCAATCATGATCGTTCTCCAGTAGACGAGCAGCTCGCCGTCATATTTGACGAGGCGATCGACGTCTCGAACCGGCGGAAGCTAGGCAGCACAAGCCAAAAAGCGCGTCGCAACCGCGCAAGGAGCTCAGTGCGCATCTCGATCGGGTCGAGATCATCGTCGGCACCGAGGTCCCACAGAGGGCAATCTCACCGATTGTGAGTACATATCACATGGCGAAAGCTTGTCGTCCGCCGTCGGATACAAGAGGAGAATGCTGGGAAGGTATCGACGCCGCGCAGATTGGTCCGTTCCGTACGAAGTCTGCACCAGGGTAGCGAGCGTAATCTATCAACATAACCTGCAGGCGGAATGGCCTGTACCGCGGTGCGCTCTCACGTCGATGGCCCGTGACGCCAAATCACGAACCTTATCAATTATAAACTCACCCAAGTGTGCGGTGATTGACGAAGATTGTCATCGCCTATCGAGTGATTCGGCGTCAGTCTGCGGTAGCTGGACTCTATCCCAATCTCGGGCGACGGGGGTGGGAAGCGAAGGAACTCCATTGAGGGCGCAACGTAGTGCAAGCGATTGGACCAACTTGCCGCCGTGGCCAACGACTGCTGCTGCCGCAGAGAGTGGAGTTGTCGCAGAATAGAACCACAGCATTCGGAAACTGCAATACAGACGCCGCCTCTTCACTGACATGTAACTTCACGCTAAGGAGCGAACGTGACCGTATACGGTGGGCCGGTCTTTGACATGGCCGTGAAGCAATTCGAAGTAATCGCAGATTATCTAAGCATACCGGAAAACGCGAGAGCTCGGCTATTGATGCCGAAGCGCGCGGTCACGGTCTCCTGTCCGATTCACCGCGATGACGGCACGACGGCTGTCTTTGAGGGCTATCGTGTGCAGCATCACCTAACGCTTGGTCCCACGAAAGGTGGCACGCGGTTCGCCGCGAGCGTTGATCTCGGCGAAGTCGCGGCGCTAGCCATCTGGATGAGCTGGAAGTGTGCGCTGGTCGGATTGCCGTATGGCGGCGCGAAAGGTGGAATCAACGTCGATCCCTCAAGCTTGTCGAAGCGCGAACTTGAAGCGCTTTCGCGTCGATACATGCAGGAAATGATCCCGTTTGTTGGCCCGCATACAGATGTGATGGCGCCCGACATGGGGACCAACGAGCAGATTATGGCGTGGTTCATGGATACGTACTCAATGTATCAGGGACAAACAGTCACAGAAATCGTGACCGGCAAGCCTGTCAGCGCCGGCGGGACATTGGGACGTCGTGAAGCCACGGGGAGGGGTGTCGCTCATTTGGTCCGTCGTGCTGCGGATGAGCTTAAGATCCGACTCGATGGCGCAACTGCGGTTGTACAAGGGTTCGGAAATGTCGGTTCGATCGCCGCACTCGAGCTGCACAATATGGGCGTCAAAGTGATCGCGGTCAGCGATCATACCGGCGCGGTCTATCGGCCCGCGGGCCTCGACATTCCCCAATTGGTCCGACATGCAGTGTCGCGAGGCAGCTTAGACGGCTACTCCAACGAACGCTATTTCGAGCCAACGGAGATGCTGACGTTGCCTTGCGACATACTCGTTCCGGCCGCCGTCGAACGAGTCATCGATGGCAAGATCGCCGGTAGTCTGCGCTGCCGCATACTTGCCGAAGGAGCTAACGGCCCGACCACACCGGAAGCTGATCGAATCCTAGAAAAGCGTCAGGACGAAATCTTCCTGATCCCGGACATTTTGTGCAACTCGGGAGGTGTGGTGGTTAGCTACTTCGAATGGGTGCAGGATCTTCAGCAATTGTTCTGGGAGGAGGAGGAGGTCATGCAGCGGGAGTATCAGGTTCTGGATCGTGCGTTTGAGCGCGTCTTATCGCGAAGTAAGCGGGACAAGGTGTTCAACCGCACCGCCGCTATGGCCATCGGTGTGGAGCGGGTACGCGGCGCAAAGGAGACGCGTGGACTGTTCCCGTAGCCTGCGCAAGGAGCAAAGAGCAGACATAGCGGCGTCGGAACATTCTGTTCGCGCAAGCTACCCGCGCTTTCATGGAGGCGCTGCTCGCGGACGTGCCAACACCTGCACCGTCGATCAGCCAAGCGTTATCCGGCTGGTGGCACGGTTATGTGACGAAGCTGGAGACCTTGGGCTAAGGCCCTTGACGGAGACCTGTATGGTCTGTTCATATCGGGCAGCGTCCTGGAATACGAGTTTGCCAGCTTGCTGTCCGGCGTCGCTCCTTGAAGGAGTCTTGGCTCAGGTCCGCGTCAGCGAGACGTCGGGCCGGGACGCACCAGCGATACGTCGCTGCGATCACCGCGTTGTCATTTGATCACGCTCACCGGGCCAATATTTTGCTTTGGTGGAAATCCAAAGCTCGGCATCCGCTTCGGTTGCGAAGTCTCCAACGTGAGAATCCGGCCCGTTTCCCGTTGTGATCGCCACAAACCACCGACCTCTTTTCGTCGCTTCAGGTCTGAATTGAGTGAGCTTTTGCATCATGACTCCAATATGCGGCGTAGGAAAGCAGAGGAGCTGAGAACTCGCGTCGCCTTCCCGCAGCCACGGAAGTGGAATTGATTTCAAAGAGGCGCTTTCAAGATAAGCAAACACTCGAATTCTCCTTCGGTCAATGCGTCCGGCTCGGAAATCCGTTAGCCGAAGGGTTCAGTCGAGCGCCGATCTGATGCTGCTTCAAGAGGATGGACCAATGTCAAAAGATGTCCGGATCGTGCCCGAGACTGAGCGAGGTAAGGAACAGGCCATTACTTTCGTTTTGGCGATTGGCGCGGTTCGGCAGGTATGCCGTCTCCAGACGACGTTTCGAACACAAAGCTAAGCCTTCAGCTATTTCCACAAAAACCGGAACGCGTTCGAGCGTGTCGCTCGCGCGAGACTCGCACGTGGCGAAATTGAAGACGGTGTGATTGAGCATGACGATGCTTTAAGGTGTCGTGAGGACAATTCTCGGAGCGATAGCACGATAGCAGCGATCGTGACGATGGCGAGGTAGTTGCGGGCGATCCTTTCGCAGCGTGTCACCCGGTGAAAATTGCTTCAGCTTGCTGCAGCAGCACTCGATGAGGTGACGCTGCGTCGTAGAGATGCTTGTCGAGCGGGATATTTCGGCGATCGGGAAGGGTTGCTCGCAATAACGGCTTGGACACCTTTGTCGGCAGCAGCCTTGCGGATGCGGTCGGCGTCGTAAACGGCATCGACGATGACAAACTCAGCAGGCGCGCCCTCCAGCCGGCGCTGTAGCAGACCCGCGAAGGCAAGATGGTGCTCGGCGTCACGATCTCGAAGCGGGTCGTCGGGGCGGGTCCCGACGTTCCGACCCTTGCCGAACGTGGCTTCGAGCTGGATGCGTGGTATGGCGTTGGTGGCGTCCGCGGGCACGCCCACGTGACATCGTCAATCAGCTCAGGCCAGATCGCCAAACTGACGTGGGATCTCTCGACCCTCGACAGGCTGGTCGCGCTCTCGCGCGAACCGTTGCCGTCATCGACGCCCGACGGCTTCACCAATCCCATCAAGGCCGAAATTGACCGCGCGATCTTGAAGAACTTCGGCGCCGAGATCGAATAACACGCGGAGCCCGCCTACCGGCCGATCCGCTCGGGGTTGGTCGATCGCGTGTGCGGCGGCGCGATCTGAGTGCCGCCAGCGCTCAATCTTCGTTGGCGGCAATCGACTCCATCAAGGACACGAGCTGACGTTGCACGGTCTGGTCGCTGATCTTGCTGTAGGCGCGCAGCAATCGCAGGCTGAAGGCACTGTCCAGGAACAGAAGACTCTCGACCTCGCGGGCCTTGTTGTCGCCGTCGTAGAAGAAGGTAACAGGCACGTCGAGGGCGGTGGCGATCTGCTGAAGGCGGGCAGCTCCGACGCGGTTGACGCCCTTCTCGTACTTCTGGACCTGCTGGAAGCTGACGCCGAGCTTATCGCCGAGTTCGGCCTGGGAGATGTTCTGCTCCACACGCCGCAAGCGAATCCGCTTGCCCAACTCAATGTCGGGCTTGCCGGCACTGCGCTGCTTCATCTTCTTTGCTGCTGATCTGTTCATTCTGGTGACCCGTCGTTCAAATCAAGAAGACCGCAGGATGGTATCCAGACGCATGTGCGGGCTGGAAGCACCCTTATACTAACGCTGCCGACTACCTGAAGTCGATCGCGCCGAGGCGTCTGTCGACACTTCGCCCTCCACATTTGGCAGAATATTGACCGAACTACAACTACCACGGGTTTGGATCGTCACAGATTTTGCGCGCATGCTTACCATTGGTCCATTGGCACAGCCTGGTTCCCGTATTCCTACGGGAGCTTCGACATATCAACGGCGTTGCCGTCAGTACAACCTTTGCCAGTGTTCGTTGGGTGGTGAGGGCAGGCTGTTTCGTGTCGTTCCTGCGGGAAGATCGCCAGCTTCTCGATGAGGGTCGCAGCTTGGAGTCTATCGAGACGACTGTTTACGTCGATGCGCACATTGTCGTTGCCCTTGCCATGCACGGCGAGCGAGCGCAGGAGAGCCGGCTTCTCGTCATCGTCCGTAAAGACAGCGTCCCCGTCTCCATAGCATCCCAAGGGCATCGCCGGAAGAAAGGCTCGTCGTCGTGTAGTCGCCGAGCGTCCCCGCCATGCGAGTTGAGGGTGGCTTTTCGCGTTCTATGCGGATTAAGCGACGAAAAAGAACGCGCGAACGCATCGATCTACGGTGTAGAACTGCATCAGCGTTTGGTCACCCCTCGCACGGAGTCTCAACTGGAACAGCAAAGCCCGCTTTTACGCGATCCAATACGACCATCGTCCTGAAGCCCTTGATGTCCGGGTTCACGTAGAAGAATCGTCGAGTGAACTCCTCATATTCTTCCATGCTACTGGCGGTAACGTACAGGACGAAGTCCGCGTCTCCCGTGACGTAGAATCCGTTGACGACCTCGGCTGACGATTTGATGGCCTTCTTGAATCTATCGATGATATCTGAACGCTCCCGCTCCATAGTCACTAACACAAGCATTTGAATAGGCCGTCCCACCGCCTTCGGCGAAACGATCGAGACATCGCTCTCGATGATACCTTCCGAACGGAGCCTCTTCAGGCGCCGTTGACACGCCGTGGCAGAAAGCCCGGCGAGTTCGCCGATTACCTCGGAAGTCAGACGATTATTCTTTTGCACGATCTCAAGGATGCGGGCGTCGATTCGGTCGTATGGCATTTCGATTCCAGTTTCGGTGACTTTCATCGCGAAATGGCTGCACGACGCAGGAAAGCGTCCAGAAAACTATCCCAAAATGCATGGCATGGGGTGATTTCAACAATGGCGAATCCCGTAAAAGACCGGATTCGGGCTGAACTACTTGAGATCGCCGAAGTGCTGCTTGATGATCGTCTACCTGAAGAGGATCGAGCAGCGCTCCAGGGTGCCGAGCAAGCGCTGCGGAACCTCCTGGAACCAGACGCCTGGGAGCCGGCGTCCGAGATATTCTACCGGATCGGTGCTAGCACTACTTTGGCAGAATGTGTTTTCGCCGCTGTTTTTCAAGGACTTGCTTTCGGCAATATGGGCACTGCTGGGGCGGCGGCCGAAGGATGAGATCGACGATGGCGTGACGTACGGCGGGCATAGTCGGTTGAGGCGGAGGCCCGTTGATTCTTTTTTTTCCGCCCCGCGTTTGCGAGGCGACGATGTTGCAGGAAGGCGTAGGCAATCATTGTCATAAGGGCGTGGCGATGAAGACCTTGCCATGATCGCCCTTCGAAGTGATCAAGTCCAAGTTCCTCCTTCAACTGTTGATGCGCCTGCTCACAAATCCACCGTGCCTTGATGGTGGCGGCCAGCGTGCGCAGATCCGTCGTCGCCGGAAGATTGGCGAGATAGTATTTCTTCTCCCCGGAGGCACGTTGCTCGCCAATGAGCCAGGCTTCGTCGCCTGGGAGATGCTGCTGACCTTTATCCCATATCCGCTGCGGAGGGCCGTCGGCGGTGCGGACACGGAGAGCAGCAAATCGGGCTTTGAGCCGACCTTTCGTCCCGCTGCGCCAACTCACGGTTTTCCATTTGGCGCTGGCCAGCATTTGTTCTGCCGCAATCGATAAGATATCTGGCACGTGGTGCTTTCGTGGTTTGCCACGGGCTTTGGTGATCGGCCAAATGAGCTTCACATCGACCGGATACACTTTCTGGTGCCGAGGGATACCGACCGCCCAGGTCAGCCCGCGCTCTGTTAGCCCTTGTCGAAACGGCGCGCTGAGGCCGTATCCTGCATCCGCCAGCACACATCCAAAGCGTATGTTGGCTGCCATCGCGCGGTCAATCTCGGCTAAAGCGATCTCCGGCTTGGACCGTGGCGTTCGGTGTTCGACTGGCACGCGAGCGCGCTTCAAACGAGGCATGTCGCTTGTCCAGCTGTCAGGCAGAAAGAGACGTAACGCGACCATCACGGGCACTTCGCCGCGCGCAAGCGTTAAAGACACCAGCGTTTGGCAATTTGCAGTTTTACCGAGAGCCGACGCGTATTGAGCCGCAACACCGACCGATCGCTCACCCTTTTTCGGCAGTGAGGTGTCATCAATAACCAGCACCGCATCCCTGCCGCCGACAAGTCGGTCCGCCTGGTTGAGCAGCTCTGTCTCCAGCGGCGTGGCGTCCCAGACACCGTCCGCAATGAAATGGTGCAGCTGGTCGTAGTTGCCCGTGGCAAGGCGCTCCGCCATCGGCTGAACGCTCTTGCGATCGCCAGGACCGATCAATCCTGCAACATACAGAGGACACATCCGCTGCCGAGTCTTATGACCCAACCGGTCCAAGAACGGCATCAGCCAGCGTTCGAGCTCGTCTTCCCATCCCGCCATGGTCAGCCCTCCAAGAGCCGACCACCCAGAATCATTGAAAAATTGATTCGGGAATCCTATAAATCGCGGCAAAATCAACAATCTGCCAAAGTAGTGCTAGGGCGAAGACTCCTGGCACTTCTCAGCACTGAAGCGCTCCTTGACGTGTAAGGCCCAAGCGTCCTCGATCAACTCCTCCCACCGATCATCCGTGCATAGGAGAGTCGCGAAGACCGCGCTAAGAACGAGAGCAAGGACGAATAGAGGCTCTGGATCAGCACCAGCATGATCAGGGTCATGGACGGGCTCCGAACGCCGCTATGACCTTTGCGTAGACCTCTCAGGGTCTGCCTGAAAACTGCTGCCGCTGTCGGGGCAATGAGGAAGTCTACCACATCTGGACCTTTGGCGTCACTCAGTAAAGGATCACGCAGGAGGAATGGGACAAGGTGAGCGGCCTCACCACGAAGAAGCGGCCCGATTAATCTCCCGCATCGACAAGGCCTTCGCGGCGCTCGCCGATCGCCATCGCCGGCACGCAGTCGAAACTACTTTGCAAGCGGCCGCGCAGGGCGGGTGAGCTCGCGGCTGCGCTCGGTCTGCCGGCGCCTGCGATGAGCCGGCATTCGCACCAATTGAAGCGGAGCGGGCTTGTTGAGGAGCATCCCGAGTTCGATGCACGCGTCGCAGCTGCCCGAATCCCTACGCTTGGCCAGGATGAAGTGAGGGCGCCTAGTTTAACTGCTGCTCCGTTCTTGGTGCGGATAACCTGACGCACGATCCAGGAGCGCCTAAGCGGGCTGACATTGTCTTCTGAGCATTTGGGCTCAGTGACGCCGGAGAAATTGGGCGATGCAATCGGTTAGCGCGTTAGAATAAATTATCCGCCAGGGCGATGAGTGGGAGAACGAACTGTTAATCCGAGGGCAGCCGACAGCTGCTCCCACAATTTGCATTTTTCGCGTGATCCAGCGTATCCGGCACCGGCCCTGATACTGCCATGTACTGATGCAACTGGTACTTGAGCCTGTTGGAGAGATTGTCATGGCAAAACCCCCTCAAATCATCCTCACGCCGTTCTTCCGTCCTCGCGATGAAGACGCTGAGGAGCAACAGATGTACGTGGCGGGATTCGTCGATGAGGAGGACGAGGTGTGGGGTACGCTAATCCCACTGGACGCAGAGATGGTCGAGCAAGCCGTTATGGGCCATCAGACATTCGGGGTTTGGTGCAACTCCGACGGCCGCATCCAACCGCAGCCCGGTAGCGACGGGTTATTCGAACACCTTCTCGAGAAAGGTCAATTGAAGGAAACGCCTCTCGACGAACTTGTTGCCAAGGCTATCGAGGAGGGCAGGAATGAACCCAATGATGAGATTCTCGACATGTTCGAGACCCTGCATGAGCGGCTCGTACGCGCCACGGGCGCAGTCGCTAACGAGATTGCCCGGCGCAGGCGATGAAATCCCGGCGCGTGAGCGCACAGTGAAAGAGGATCTTGGCCACCTTTGATAGTTGGCCGAGAAGGATGTCCCTGGCATAGCAGAACACGCATCGACGGCCGCAATCCTCGTCGGATTGATCACGGCTCGTGGCGGCCTGCGCCGGCGTTCCGACAGGATAATAACATCCGCTCGCTAACGCCTAGTGCGTTCGAAGCTGCCGTTGATCCACCCGCGCCCGCGAGCCCACCCGAGCTGTTTCGCAGGAAGCGCAGAATTGGTTGCTGACGTTCGCTCGTGCCTTTGATCTACAGTCATATTTCCTCAGAGCCGCCGACGGCCACACACCTGTCCATTGTGGCAGGGGGCACGGAAAGTAACGAAAGCGCTGTAGTGAAGGACGTGAGCTGCTTAATCAGCGAGTATCCCTTGCCCTGCTCACTTACCCACTTGCGCCTGGGAGAGCCGGGCTCTGACCAATCTACCGCAAGATCCTGCTAATTGCCGATACCCTCGACCTTCCGGATCAGGCCTCGCGCCACCGATGTCCGTTCAGAATCCGTAAGATCGTTCGGCCCAGCGCAGCAGCACGCGCGTGTCCCGATCAGGTAAGACCACGCGCTGGTCACGCAGGCCTTTGGCGATCGCATGACCAACCTCCGGTTCAACGCGATTGCCGTGTGTCATCAGAAAAAACCAGCCGAATGGAACGCCGACTTCACGGTCGATCGCCTCGACGCGGTCCATCAGGATATGGACCGAGGCGTCGCCAGCGATGAGCCTCTCTTCCGGCAGATGCAGCGGGCGCGGCACGAATCCGATCTCGCGCGTGCCTTTATCGTCGTAGTCGTAAATGTCGAGCGCCCAGTGCGCGTAGACGCGCTCGGCCGAAGCGCTTGATTCGTCCCAATCCTGGAAGAAGCGATTCTCCCGTGGCACGAACTCGAACCAGTCCGGCACCAATTCCAGGAACGGGGTCTCGGTCGTGCCCTCCCGCGTCACTTCCCGCACGACACGGCGTTCCATCTCCGGCCGCTGCGCCTCGCGCTTCTCGCGCTCGAGGCGGGCGCGACGGGTCAGGAAACTCCGGACATGCACGACGCTGCTGCCCGCGCGCCCAAGCATCCGATAGAGCGGGCCGGCGATTACCTTGTCGTCGGACATATCTTCGTGCGTGATCCATGACGGATCGAGTAACTCGTCCTTGCCCCAAGGGCGGTACATCGGATTGACGATCGGCCCCACACGCCATTCGACTTCCCGGCCGAGACGGATTTGCACATAGTCCGCCGCGCCCGGTCCAGTTGGTGCAAAGGCGTACACGCTGTTGCCGTGCCATTCCGAGATCTGAAGGTCGCTCTCGCGCAATCGAGTCCAAACGGCGCCAATGTCGCCGTTGTCCTTGGCTAGCTCGGCTTCCATCCACGGCCGGTATTCTGCGATCCGTGTCCCGTCCGCGGCGATCACTGAGCGCGTGTCGCGGCAATATTGATCGTCGACGTTCGCCGTCGAAAACGGAAATCCCGGAAACGCCTCTGTGAGCGCGGCCGCCAGCGTCGCTTCGTCAGCTACGGTCGGAAGACGTGCGAGAACCGCCTCGATCGAGGCGGGATCTGGCAATCGCACTGGGATGTTCTCTGGAACTTCACCCATGCCTTGATCCTATCATTGTAGCCTGCTGAGTCCTGTTCGCTTTTCCCGGGGCGGACCCCGCTATGGGTTGGGCGGTCCAGCATTCAGGTGCTGCTCGAGCGCTTCGATGCTCGCCATGACGTCCGCGAAGGTGGGCGGCGTGCCGAAGATCATCGCCGACATCCGTTCATAGTCGGCGGCGAGCCTGGCTCGCATCTCCGCGGTCGGGACGAGGCGATAGCTGCCGGGCACGGCGCGATCGTATCGGTGATCCGGCGCGCGAAACATCAACTCCTTGTGCTGCCGGCAGGCTTCAGCAAGATCGCGCATCGACGCCGTGGCGACGCCATAGTCCGGATGGGTCCAGATTTGATGGACGTCGTAATAGTGGCGCGAGTAGCGATTGAGATCGGGCACCGGACGGTCTGGCTTGCCTTCCGTCCCTCGCTTCTCGGTCATTTCGGTCATGGCATGCAGGATCAGCACCTTCTCCCAGAAGGTCCGCTCGGGCTTGACCGTCGTCACGTTCGGGACTGTCAGATTGAGCCCCTCCGGCATTTCCGACGCAATGTAGGGAACGATCTCTCGCGACTCGGCCGGCTCGGGATCGGGGCGCGCACCACCTTCGATGCGGACCGCCGCCTGCACATAGGCGTTGCCGGTATCGAAGACGCTCTTGTGACCGACCACAAGGATATCGAGCGCTTCCGTATTGCGATGAGTATCGAAGCCGAAGCCGAGTGAGAAATGTCCGGGCTGTTCGGCGGCGCCTTCGACGGCTGCGGTCTCTGTCGTCAGCTCCTTCTTGAGTGGATCCGAGATATATTGCCGCGCGGCCTCGTCGACTTTCTCGGCGAGCGCGCGCTGCTGCTGATTCACGGAAGGGAGGGCGCCGATCTCGGCTTCTATCGGGACGTGCAGATCGGCCTTGTAGATGCCGATTCTATATCCTCGGAGAAGCGACGGATCAGTCCATACGCCTTGCTGAGGCTTGTGCCGCCCTTGAAATAAAGTCCGATGGGATTACCCCGCCGGTTGAAGAGGAAGTCGAGCACCCAGCAGACATAGAGGTCCTTCTCGATGTTCTGCGCCTCTGTCTCCAGATAAGCGGCAACCGTCGAGAAGAGTGTGCGCCGATCGTCGACGCTCGAGCGCAGGATTTCAATGAAGGTTTTCTGCATTGCCGCCTTTTGCGCCCTCAGGATTAGGCTCGCCGTCGCTGTGCTTCTCCGCGAAGAGCCTACGTGTGATCGTTTCGACCAGCGGGTACATCCACGCCGGGACCGCTTGGATGTTGTCGCGTAGATCTAGTGCGATTATTTCGCGGTTCGGATCGTGCGACAAATGCCGGACGATACCGTTCACGGCCGGATCGAGGCTCGATCGCTCATCCCGAAACCATGTCAGCGCCTGGACTACGCGCATGGCGGGCCGGCCGGCCCAGAATGCGGTCTTGGCCGAAATGCGCTTGAAGTCGAGCTTGTAGATGACGGGCTTGGTCACCTGCGAATCGCCGGCGCTCGCCTCGATCTCGATCGTCCGCGGATAGGTATCGGCATAGATCGTCGATCGCGCCGGAACGGCCGTGGTCAGGCCGAGGTCGTTCGCGGCCGTCATGCCATCGACCAGTACACGCAGCTTGTCGCGCCGGGCGATGGCATCGATGAACGAGGCGCGCGGCGGAAACACCATCTTGCCGGTCAGCTTGCTGAGGCCCGGCTTGTCATAGAGGCCGCGATGAGGCCGGCGGATGTCGCCCCTCAGGGTCAGCCGCTGTAGCGCCTTCTCGACAGCGTTCGGGGTTCCGATGTCGAGAAAATCGGCGCGCGACCACACACCGGCCGGCGCCGCCTGGGCGATCCGATCATGGATGCGATCGAGGGTGTCGGACGTTGGGTCTGGCATTAAGAACAATCATATTCTGTCCGAATATTGTATATAAAAATTGGTCAGTAGCAAGGCGAACTGCTTTACTGACCAGAATTTGTATTCAAGATCTGGTCAGTAAAGCCCAAAAAGCCGTCCTTGTTCCTTCGGGACCCCTCGCCCAACTGTCCGCCGAACATGGATTCTCGACATGCAAGTCGAGCTTTTCGAAAGGCGCGAGACGAACTGAAGGCCGACGCCGATCTGGTGAACCAGGTGCTGGAAATCACCTCGGAGGACGAGGCCCTCCACGTTCGACGTTATCGGCTTCCCGATATCGATTAGGCTTGCGGCGCGCGCGACAGTTATTTTGGATCCGGCGGAAACCGGTCGAGCCAGTCGAGCACACTCCGCACGACTAGCTCGGCCGTCGGCTTGGCATCGCGTGCTTCTTCCGGTCGAAGATCGGGCACGCCCGCAGGGTGATCGGACAACATCCGCCCGGCGTGTATGCGTTGGCGCGTTTGAATTAGGCCGTCTGCCCGGCTTCGCGTGGCCTGATCCAGGATGCTCGATCGTCCTCCGGACGCCGCGCTCGAGACAAGATCGTCGATCCGCCAGGTACGCGGATCACGTTCGAAGTTGTTGGATCCGAATGGGCCTACCTGCTTGGATCGCGCGTGCTTGACCACGAACGTTAGCGCGCCTTCCACGAGAGCCGCCGCCAGCACGCATACGGAGACGGATGCCGACTGGATATCCGAGCGTTTCAACTCCGAAACGATCTGCACCCACCACGTATGAAACCAGCGTAGTCGAGCGAGTTCAGCCTCGCAGCGAATGCATCGAATGGTTCCGCGTGTCGGGGCCACCCATCGGCTCTTCTCGAGATGACATCCTTCACGATCGGCATCAGTTGGGAACGCGTGTCGCGAGGCATCGCGACACGTTGCGCTTTCATCTGTTCGCTTGGGAGGGGACCATTCCCATTGACCGGCATCGCGAAGCGCAGCACGCCGTCCTTTTCCGCCATGTACTCGGCGAATATCAAGATGGTTATTGCGGCTTCGATGCCGGTCTCGGAAATTCCACGTGAGACGGCGCGCGAAACCAAAGTGTCCCGCTCCATCTGAGCTTTCGCTTGTCCCAGATTCCGCGCAAGTTCGCCGAACTCGGTATAAACGAAGTCGAAAGCTTCGAGATCGCGGTACTCCGGCGTTTCAGGCAGAAAGACCTTCCAAGTGATGAGCGTCTGCTGTTCGGGACCGAGAAGCTTCGATCCCGTCCCATCGAGTGCAGACCCATCGTCACAAACGCGTCCCCGATCTCGCCCTCTCGGTATCCCGCGCGATCGCCGATTTCTTTGATTTCCGCGAAGGTCAATCCCGGTTCGCGCGGACGTATGAAGACGCTGCATTCGAGAGCCTCCGCGATGAACTTTTTCACCTTCTGCAGATGCATCATTTTCGCGATACTCCAGGGCGGGCCTGTTGCCCTAACCTCAGTTTGTTACTGTTCGATCGGCGAATCGTCTCGCCGGCTCCCTTCTATGGCAGCGCGATAGTACCCGTTCGTCGTCGTAGTCACAAAGGTCGTCGGGGAGCATCTTTGGGGCGGGCTGTCGTGGCGGCCCTTTCGGACGCGACGGCGTGTCGTCCGTGGTTCGTTGCCTCAAACGCGCCAACGGCGTTCATAACAGCTCAATAACCCGCTCGCGCAGATGCCCGGCCAATATCTTCGCATCGTTACACCGGCTGCCCCATTCGTCGATATTCTCGCCAAATAAGCCCTGCGCGCATAGTCGAGTATCGCGGCATACCGATCGGGCATTTGCGGGATTGCCCAGGCAGCGGCTACGTCCTTGGTGACGAACTCTCCCGTCTTGGCGGTACGCGACATTCTGGCAAGTGTGAGCAAGACGTTCCGCTCGTCCCTTAGCTAGCAGCCCATGAAGCAATGCGGGAAGGGCATCGTACATGGCCTGACGGACGCGTCCCAAGGATATCTCGGGCAGAAGATCCGAGGCGCATTGCCCGAGCAGGAGGATCGCGTGCTGACTCGCCTGCGCGAGAACCAGCGTGTATTCTGGGCCGCGCGTGGGCATGGGCAGTTCGCCTGCCTCGAACGCATCACGCAACCAATCGTCATAGGTAAACTCGGCGCGCGTTGGGAAGCGGTTTTCGGACAGGTCCGACAGGCAGAATATGATGACCTCGATGCAGCGCGGGCCGCCCGGCGCGGCGGGATGGCGACCGGAAATCCGCATCAGCGCCGTCAGAAGATCGTTGCGCTGATCGTTAGTTATGCCACGGTCGATAACTGCCAGCAGATCAATATCGCTCTGTGGCCGAAGTTTTCCTGAAACCGCCGATCCATGCAGATACACGACAAGAAACGCATCCCCGAGGATACCCCTCAAGGCCGCAGTTGTTGCCCGCATTTGGTCGGCCTGTTCCGCTGTTCTTCTCTGCATCGCTCTTTAATTCGTCTGTGAAGGACTATCACATGGCCGGCGGCTTGGTCCTCCAAAAATTGGTCATGAGGTATCGCCTTTATTTTCGCCGGGCTTTGGCGAAGCCGCGTTCCGTGGCGATGAAGCGTTCCAGCATGGGCACGATCAGACGCACCGGATCGGAGATAGGCTGGCCTGTCTCACCGGCTAGGATTTCGGTCAACCGGACGCCCCGCGCATTGCGTTCGTACAGGAGAATGCCAAGGTCTTCTTCCAGCGTCTTCGCGCGGGCGCTGACGTTCGACAGGCTGACGCCCAGCGCGTTGGCGGCGTGACGGAAGTTCAGATGTTCGGCTACCGCCATGACCTGGATCAGCGACGCCATAGATATCCGAGAACCGAGCAATGCTCGGTCCCCGCTATTGGTCTTAATGGGCCTTCTCAGACCCGCGCACCGTATATCTATGCACTACCGCGATGCGGATATGAGAAGCATCATCGGCCTCTCGATCTCGTCCTCCAGTTCCGGATTGGCTCTAATCTGCTCTGCGGACGGAGCAAACTCCTCAATTGTGCGAATCGTAAACCCAACTCGCATCAGCGTATTGAGCGTTGTGCTGATGGTCCTATGATATTTAAGTACCCCTTTTGCAAACCAATCAGTTTGACGTTCACCCTCGATGGAATAGCGATTCACCGGCCACGTCTTTCGACCATCCTCATCTGCGATCCAGTGAGGATGAACAGCAGCCATGAAAACTGGATGCTCGATTGTGAAGACAATGCTTCCGCCGGGCACAAGCGCCCGATAGATCATCTGGGTAAGGCGGTCGAAATCCCGAATATAGTGGAAAGTTAGTGCGCTGTAGGCCAAATCAAATGCCGCCCCCGGTAGCTCCAATGTCTCGATATCCGCGATTTGGTATGTGATTTGTGAGTCACTCGTATCGGCCTTCGCTCGGTGAATCATATTCTCGGACAAATCGAGGCCGAGCACTGTAGCCGCGCCGTGTTCGCGCATCCAGCGCGACGCCCAGCCAAAGCCGCATCCGAGATCGACGATATGTTTTCCGCTCAGATCAGGTAACACGGTCCTGATGGCGGGCCACTCGGGAGCACCGTCAAGGCCGTGCACTTGGCGAGGCAACTGGCTGTAGCCAGCAAAGAAATCGGGATTGTCGTAGATGTTCTGTGCCATGATAAAACTCCATCAAGCGTGATGGACGAGGCACGGTACAAACGCGGAAAGCCTCATCCACGGGGGGCGAGGCCAAGGTATCGTCCGCTAGCGATAGTTTAGTGCGGCCGATATCCCAGCATCCCGCCTACTGGGATGCCGGCCAACCGGGCGACTATGTGGGTATCCTTCTCAACCATGCTGAAGGGATATTCTTTAGTGCTTGGGGCGTCAACACTGTCTTGCATCCCCTTGCAATGCAACTTGCAACTCGAACTTGGTTTGCTCGATCGCGAGCCAGGCGCACTGCGAGGTATGAGCGCCGATCATCCGTCGATCGAAACGCCTTCCCTACGTAAAGCTCGCTGGACGGCCCGGCGCTTTGCAACTTGTTGCAAATTGGCCGTCCGGAATGGACGGCTATCCTGCATTGGCAATCCAATGCGATGGCCACCGGTGGAGAACCAGAAAAAAGGCATCCACGATCGAGAACCGCTCACCGAGCGCCCAGGTGCGCCCGTCCGCGAAGCTCTTTTCTATGTCTGAATAGCCGGCTTCTACGATTTGACGTCCTTGCGCGGCCAACACGTCGCGGCGATTCGCCAGCAACAGCAGGGCGCGAAGGAACGAGCATGAGAGAGCTTATGGCTTATTCCCGCGAGCTATCGAGATTGCGACATGACAGATCGCAGCTGGGATTAGGCGGGCGGGCGCGTTGCCGATCGGATGAACTTGAGTTGGCGGGAGGAGCGGTCGAGCGTTCATGGCGGTCGCCGAGTGCGCGCTTAGAATGTACGTTCGGCCCAAACGTTCGACTTCCAAGAATCATGTTTGCTCACGCTGGACGATGTTTTTACGCACGATAGGGCATCGATGCGCAGCAATTCGGCTTCCAAGTTCCGTTAACGTGCGGCTCAGGGACCCAATCAACCTGGCGCCAAACGCAATGACAATGATGCGCCTGCACGGATCGACTTCCCGGCTCGCGGGCGCTGCGACGGTGGTCATCGCCAGCATCGCCGTGACAAATGCGGCTGGTTGTCCGCGACAGGACGCGCTCGGCACGTCGCGGGTGCTCGCTGTCGATGCGAAGGGCTATTTGCGCGTTGGATTAAAGAACTTTTCAGGGACCCTTCCTCTGGCCGATCATGAGGTCGTCCTCACATTCGACGATGGTCCGCGACCGCCCAACACGCAAAAGGTGCTGGCGGCACTCGCCAAGGAATGCGTGCGAGCCACATTCTTCCTGGTCGGCAGGTCCTCCGCGGAATTTCCCGGGCTCGTCCGGCGCATCGCCTCCCAGGGCCACACCGTTGCGCACCATAGCTGGTCGCATCCGATGATGTCGAGATTGCCTTTCGAACAGGCAATGGAAGATATCGATCGTGGCATTGCGGCCGATGAAATGGCGCTCAACGGTGTGTCGACCACAATTCCGTCGACACCTTTCTTCCGCTTCCCTTACTTCGACTCGACCCCCGCGATGCTCGAGTCTCTGCAGTCGCGCGAGGTCGTCGTCTTCGGAGCTGACCTTTGGGCGAGCGACTGGGAGGACATAGGACCAGACCAAGAGCTAAGGAACGTGATCGAGCAACTGGAAATTACCAGGAGGGGCATCATTCTGCTGCACGATGCCCAGGCCCGCACCGCCGCGATGATGCCGGCCTTCCTGCGATATCTGCACGAGAACGGCTACCGGATTGTGCACTTGGAGCCGGCTGCCTCGGGTGGGAGGAATGCTGAGACGACCCGCTGATATTGTGAGCTTCAGTCCGCGCGGAGCAACCTCTGGAAGTGGACGTTGCTCCCAAGTTTCCGCTTTGTCCCTCGCGTACCCCAGGGATATTCAGGGCGCCATACTCAAACAGAACTGCGCCGCCGCTTTGAGCGAGGCGGGGCCCTAATCGCGCATAGCTCTGACAGATGGCTCGATTGTAAGGCGTAGCGATCAGCTTAGTGCCGTCGAAAACCTCCAGCAAGCTATTGCAGGCCGGACAGCAGTACTCGCCTTTTCCCATGCTGGGACCATAATTCGAGACGACGAAAACCAGCGCCGCACTCAGAACAAGTCACATCGCTCATTCTCATGTCTTCGCCTCACGCTGCACGCTGTCAAGATTCCTTAACATAGTTTAGTTCCAGCACGAACGGTTCTCAAAATGCCGGACACTTTAATCTATTGTCTGGTCCGAACGGTGGCGGTTCATATGGTATCGGTGTGTCTTGCGCTAAAATGGTGCAACCTATGTAGAACGGTTGTCTTCGGCGCCGTTTATCTTCGGCGCGACGTCGGCGCCGGAAGTTGGGGAACTACCGATCTCGGGGGCGGATATGAAGCGTCTTGCGATCTTTCTGGACGGTACCTGGAACACGCTGAACAACAACACGAAGAGCTATCGCCAAATTTTGGTGACGGCCGGAGCCGGTCAGGCGGCGGCGGTTATGGGCTGACGGTCGGTCGGCTTGGCGATGACCTCGATCCCATCGTTGAATGTCACACCGAGAACGAGTTTTGGCAACTGGTTGTGGCCATCGAGACGACGCCAGCTTCTCTGCGCGGCCTCAAGCAGTTTGAAGACCATCGCGAGTGCCGTCTTGTTGGACAGGCAGCCCTTCGATCGGATGGTGCGGTGGCGCACGGTGGCGAAGGTGCTTTCGATGGGGTTGGTAACCGGTATGAGATGTCTCGGTGCCAACGTTCCGCTGCGGTTTTCTACATCGTGGCGTATGGTGCGACCATCGGGACAGAGGCACCGGGAGCACGATGTGCGGGCAGGCCGATGCATACGATGAGCTGAGAGCTCGAGTTAGTAGCTGGCCGCCTCTGCGACTCGCCCGGTTGCGCTGGGAGCGCGAATCCGTAGTTGTCGTGTCGCCCGCAGCTCCCGTCATATGTTCAGGCAGGAGGTGCAAATGCGACGGGTGATTGGCATCGACGTCCACCGAACTTTTGGGGAGGTGGTGTTTTGGGAAGACGGCAGGCTCCGACATG
>NZ_JADPKQ010000449.1:0-774 GCF_023074015.1 Bradyrhizobium sp. 142 | reverse complement strand
AAGATGGCCTTGCGGATGTTCCCCGGCACGACTGCGCGAGTAATGGAACGCTGCCGCCGGTGGGTCTTTGCCGCCAAACGGCCGGTCATCCCGCTTATGTAGAGATCTCCATAAGCGGGATTGGACGAAGCCGCTCCGCGGCAGAACACTCGGCAAGAGTGGCCCATCTTCGGATGAAGGAATGCGGCTGAAGCAACTGTAACTGCTTTGGCGTGCCATGGTGAGACGTAATTTGCAGCGTTCATAGGCTTGGCTTCGAGCAAGATGGCGTTACTGCCCTCGGGCAGTTTTCGTTTTTTTGCCAAGGAGCCTTCAATGACCCCGCTTCGGTTACGCATGATAAACGACATGCAGATCCGCAACCTGTCACCGCATACGCAGGATTCCTATCTGCTGCAGGTTTCGCAGTTCGCCCGCCATTTTGCGAAGTCGCCGGCTTTGCTTGGGCCGGAAGATGTCCGCGCCTACCAAGTCTATCTGACGAACGAGAAGAAGTTGGCGCCGAAGTCGATCCACGTGACCGTCTCAGCGCTCCGTTTCTTGTACCGTGTCACGCTCGGCTTCGAATGGGATTTCGACCTCATCATTCCGTGTCCAAAGGCGCCCAAGACACTCGCCGTCATCCTCAGCCCCGAAGAGGTGCTGCACTTCCTCGGCTGCGTGGAGAGCCTCAAGCATCAAGTGATCCTGACAACATGCTACGCCGCCGGTCTGCGCATTTCCGAAGCGGTACGCCTAAAGCCGGGAGCCATCGACCGACAGCGGATGGTGCTA
>NZ_JADPKQ010000269.1:0-45144 GCF_023074015.1 Bradyrhizobium sp. 142 | reverse complement strand
AACGACGGGATCGAGGTCATCGCCAAGCCGACCGACCGTCAGCCCATAACCGCCGCCGCCTGACCGGCCCGGCCGTCACCAAAATTTGGCGATAGCTCGGCGGAAGAGGACTACTGCTGCGGCGGTTAGCACGGCGAAAGGCCGAAAGCGAAAGCGTCCGTGCATGAAGCGACACGGCCTGCCCCCTAGCGTCATCAGCGAAATCACAGGCGAGAGTAGCACGAAGTCTAGTGCTGAGTTTGATCCAACGCTTTGAGCAAGGTGTGGAGAAACGCGCTGGCATGGTCATAATTTGCATCCTCGTCCGCTACCGCGCGAGCGCGTGGACCGAGCATGCTGCCGACAAGTTCCGGTCCAGGTGCCTCAATGCGCTCGGACCACTGATCGGGGACGTGATCGGAGCCAGTTCCGCTCGACGTAGATAGCTTCAGCAGCCGAGATGCACGATCGTGCTGCTTATTATGCCGGGCCGCGAATGCATAGAGGGCAAATAAGCTCCGGAAATCATCGCGGGATACTGCTCGCATGAACATTCTCCGACGTGAAAACAACGGTCAGCGAATCACAGTGATACTATGCGCGCTTTTTCGCCGGCAGATATATAACGAAAGTGTTCAGTTGCCCGGCGATCAAGATGCAAGTTAGACCCGGCGGTCGCAAGCTAAACGACCGCCGGGTTTCACCGCGCTGGTATCACCGGGGTACGCTGTCAGTTTTTCTGCTTTTGGCGGCACGTGTCGGTTCGGTCTACGACTCTCATTGCATCAGCAGCTAACTGTTGCGCGGGTACACCGCAGCTCGGCCGCGATGCGGGCTCATTGGAGCGGACGCGGGTGTTGGAGCATTAGCCGGGCACGCATGCTCCGGGGGTAGCCCTGCGGGCTCCTCGCCCGCGGTCTAATTTCTTGTCAACCGTGCTAGCAGCCTGACTGCGTCATTGAAGGCGACCCACGTCATAGACGTGTTGGTCTAGATCCGTCGACACTCGGATTGAGATACTGCCTACGTCCGCCCAGGCGCGAGCTGTTTTGGCGATCTGCTCTGCTTCCTTGAGTTTGGCGAGGATCTCGGCAAGGAAAGCTTTGATGGCAGGTTCTGCATTTTCGACATCATGCGAGCCGTTCTACGAGGATGATCGGCTCAACAAAGCTGGCCTTGACCCCTCCGTTGGTTCGGAACGCCATTGCCATCTGCTCGTTGGAAGTTATTGATTTCCGTTAGTAACAGGAGCCGTCGGAGCTGCGCGCCGTTCAGCAGCGCTTCGAAGGGGGAGCTCGCGCGCCTGGACATAGGACGCAACCACGATCAATCAAGCTTCTGGATCACAATATAGCTCGGAGGCGCCGCGTCAATGAACGGGCCTCTCGACCGCCGCCAACTACAAACCGTCACCGCCGTACCAATCGAGCTCGAGGTTGTGTCCCGCACCTCAACTGCTGCCGGGGGAGAGTCTTGATCAGTATCGCACGCTTCAGAGCAGCCACCTTTCAGGACATCGCTCCACGGTCAGCGATCGAATGGCTCCTTGCCATCGATATAGCTGAACTATCCTAGGAGATGCAACGCTATGGCGTGCCGCGACATAGGCTCCTGAACACCCATCGTCCGAAGGCTGTCGAAGTCTCGCTCGCCGCATTGCGAGGCGCGACCCGGCGCGACCTATCCGTCCGGTCAATCAGTACCTTGCAGCTCGGGCACGATTCCCGTCACGTCAATGTTGTTGCTCATCTTGCGGCCAAATTTGTGGTGCAATCGGTAGAGGGAACTTTAAGCGAGCGAGCGGCGGCCCGGGCACCGGCTCTCGCCCAAAAGCGACAGATCAAAGCCAAATGACTGAAAGTAGCAAGGCACACCGAAGCAACGCATTACCGAGGCGAAAGAACGCCTACCGATCCCCGCACCGGTAACGCCGAAGATCAAGGCGGCTAGAGGAAAAGCCGAAGGAACGATGCCAAGAGCTCTCCAGGAACAACTTGAGCAGGTTGAGCGCGATATCGAATTATACGCGGAATTTGATAAGGCTGAGAAAGCTCGGTTCAATCGCGAGTCATACTTATGGACTGCAGAAGATCGCATCGAGTGGCAGGAGACACAATCTGAAAACGCTCAAAGACTTCGTGAATTACTCGAACAGCGTGACGCTTTGCGCCGGCAGCGACCTGTAAAGTGGCTGTCAAGCGCAGAGTTGAAACTATCATTCTAAGTACGTCCACCCTTCTTAGTCCGACAGTTGCCTGGTCGCTGTTCTGTTGGGATCGGGATTGGCATTGCAGCGGGCTATGTTTTGCCGGCGTCCGCCGCAAGTTTTTTGGCCTTCTCGTTCTCCACCTGCTCTTCGACGAACATGAGGATCATGCGGCGAGTAGCTTCGTCTTTCACGTTCTGAAAGGCTTTGATCAACCGCAGCATCTGAAGGTCTTCGATATTGTTCGGTATCAATTGTTCTCGGGTGAAAGCGCAAGCGTGATGGGGCAGCGCGCGCTTACAATCGATGTGCGCGATCGAAGTGTGCCACAATTCGGGGCCAGTTCTCGGCGCATCAGCCCGCCGCTGTTCACGACATGCCGGCCACGTGGTGCGTTTTCGCGCGGATGGAAGCCGCTGACGATTTAAGGCTTCCGTCGTGCCGCCCAGCTGCGCCACATCGGTCTTTGTCTGTGAAATAACCCTGCGCGGACCGTAGTCGCTTCGGCCCTGAGCAGGCGCAGTCTAAGGCTCTGAAGTTCGGTAAGCTCTGAAACGAGCGTATCGACACGCTGTCTCAGAAAAATGGCCCCATCATATGCGGCAGCTGATTGCTCATTGCACGCCCCTACAGAATACACCTTGATCAAAAAAAGTCAGGAACAATATGCAATAGCGGTACAACCTATGAATTTACATGAGTCAAGCGGCACCGCAGCGACGTGCGCGAACACCTCGAAAAAGCTCCAGCACCGCCTCGTGGCGAATTTCTTAGGCACGGCGGCCAGTGCAATTGACCCGAATTACGCGCTGTCGGGTGTTAGCATTGGTTTGGCTTGCGCCCTCAGGCGCAACCGAGCGGTCTAGCCCTGTCGCTCGCGCTGAGAGCAATCGCGGCAGCGAAAGGAACTTCCTGCGTCTGTCGTGATTGCTGTTCAAACTCAGGGAGAACATCCATGATCAGAAAATCCGCCATCGTGGCATTCGCATGCATTGCTTTGTCCTCACCGGCTTTCGCGCAAGGAGGCGGCGGTGGTGCCGGTGCAGGCGGAGGAGCCGGAGGTAGCGCGGGATCGGCGGCGAGCTCTAGCGTTGGCACAGGCACCTCGTCGAGCACCACTAATTCCGGAGCCTCAGCTCCCTCAGGCATGGGAACGCAGGACACCACGATTGGCGCTAGCCACAGCAATGCATCGCAGAACAATCCGAACGTCCAGCCCCCGACGCCAAACGGAACGTCGCCGGCTGCTGCACAGGCTGAGCGAAACACTGGCGTGGGTCATGCCACCAACGGCTTACCAATCGGTAGTCCCGGCACCGGTACCAGCAACGAAGATCAGAAGTAGCTTGTCCTAAGCACGCAAATCCTGGACTTTCCTGCACCTTTACTGCCCAGTTAGCGACTCGGGTTCGTGACCCTTTGCGCCGCCACCGCGTATGTACCTACGAGACAACGAGCGAAGCTTTTGCGCTGATGCAAAACTCGGTCATACGGTCATCCACCATTCAGGGATACGCCGGGCAAAACAGATCGTTTCATCCTGAAGGGCTGCGAATAGATCAGACAGCCCGCGGCCACTGTGTTACAGCCGGGAATGAAAAAAATCCTCCTCATGTCACTGCTCATCGCGACACCGGCACTCGCGCAGAGCGAACCGCCAGCTCCGAAGGCGCCATTGACCGATCGCGAACGGGTGCAGGCAGATCGCGCGCAGGCGGCCTCGGAGGAGAAGAACGCCCCAACAGCGCGCCCTTGGGACAGGGGTGCGGATGGCAAGCGGCCCTGGGATCGCGGAGCCCAGGCGAAGTAGCGGCCTTCCAGGCAAAGAGCAGCAGTCTTCCGTGAGGGCGAAGTTTCACTCGCTCGCGGGCTCCACAACACCGTTATCGAGCTATCCAGTGCAACAAAGGGGCTGCGGTGCCGTATCGGAAGTTCGCCGCTCAGCGACACGGCTCTACCTGACAGTCACTTCCACTATGATGACCGATGATCCGTGCTGCCTGCGGTTTTCGCCCGACACTGCAATTCGAAATCGGTCAGTTCCTGGGGTTGTGGGGGCTTGGTAGCGAAACGACGGGCCGGCGATCGTCACGATGCCGGCACCCGGCGCCTCCACCAGTTTAACTTCGTCCAAAAGCTGTGTTCTGCCGCGCAGGCCCTGCAGGCATTCGGTCCCGGAGGAAATGGAAATAGTCCAATACACGGTGTCGGAAAGCAGTGCGAAACGCTCCGCGCGGGAAACGCATTCGCCGGCGGTCGCAGCATATGCTTGTAGCCAGCAGCCAGCGAAAAAGCAAAGGCTCGCAGCGCCCGTCTTGGTTTTCATGCGGTCGCTCATCCGATCGTCATCGTTGGATCTGCTCAAGTCGACCTCAAACAAAACCGCCGCCACTGGCTGCCCAGTGCGGCGGCTTATAGTGGAACGCAGCTGCTAGCTAAACGGCTTCGACTCTCACCGAGCGTACCAATACCCCCACCAGCGTCGCGACACGGGTCGTGCTTCCGCCTTAAGCGCCGCGACTTCTTCGACAGAGCGAAGATAAGGGCCGTAAATCGCAGGCGGGTAAACATCATCCCAAAACACGTAACCGGTCCGGACGTCGGCCGCTCGATGATGCGACGGAGCAAGCGCGAGCTCCGCGGCTGGAACGGCGGTCGTGGTCGAAGCGAGGCTAAGGACACCAAGCACACTAAGAGCAATGAATGGAGTAAGGGTACGGACGTTCATTGGATTGATCCCTCTCAAAAAATGGGCGGGAAATAATGCGACGGCTTGCAAAAGGTTGCAAGTGCAACGTTTCGCCGAATGGCTGCGGTAGCAGGCTCGTGGGAGCCCGGAAATGTCACAGCAATGTCAAGATCTATCACGGAGGAGCACAAGCGCCAAGCGTCTCCCGAGCCGCAGAAATTGCTGGCGGAAAAGCGCGCGGCCCTGCGCTTGCGACGCGTCTGAACCCTGTTCTTGAGGGAAGATGCCGGAAAGTTCCCTGTTGTCTGCCGCCCGCAGGGAAGCTGGTCGGTGCACACAAAATGTCGAGAGATGAACAATGTTTCAGCGTTGTGAATCATCATGTCGACACAACTCGCCAGTGAGATTGCATTCAGAACCATTGGGGATGGATTCGATGACTCTGACTGTTGCCTCGATCTTTCTTGCTGGCCTGCTCGTCGGGTACGCGCTGCGTGCCTGGCCTTCGCAAAGGCGCCTCGAAAAATCCTTGCGTGGCAGGTCGCGCGGCTCGGCACCGCAGACCACAACATTCGGACACGCCCGGCGCGCCTTCTAAGTCTGTGTCCGATTCCGGTGGATACGGGCTCACATGATCATCCTGACATTTCACGGTTCGCAAGGGACTCTCGGAAAATGAGTGATGTCGAGAACGATTCGCCGCGCCGGTATATGGTGGATGGCTGCGGGCAACGCGTGCTGGTTGGGCTGACAATTGAGGAGACCATTGAATTCGAGACGCTGGAGGGCTCGACGGCGCGCAGCCTCTATCATGTGCAGGATCCGTGGAGTGAGCGGCACGTCAGCGGCCGGAGTCACCGTGAGGTCCGCTGGCGCGAGTTGTACGCCAAACACGAGCAAGCCTGGAGCGAGTGGATAGCCCAGAGCCGCGCCCGCTCTACTGACGATTCTCGTCTTCTGAACTGACGGGCCAGTCTTGGCCGCCGCCTCAAAGCTTACCTGATGGGATCTGGACGCGCGGCGCTTGCGCTCGCGTTGTTTTGCATTTGCCGGCGAGATCTAGAATGCGAGCACGCGGCTGCCCTGGATCGTCATTAGCGTGAGATTGCCTGTCGCATAGGCACCTGTGTCGATATTGGCTCGATTTGCCAGCAACTCGACGCTTCGCACCGGCGTATGACCGTGCACGATGTACTTGCTGAATTGCTCCTCGCTGTGAAGGAATTCCTCCCGGATCCACAGCAGATCTGCCTCCTGCTGTTCGGACAAGGCCACGCCCGGCCGAACGCCGGCGTGAACGAAGAAAAAATCCCCGCACGTAAAGCTAAGCCGTAGGTTATCGAGAAATTCGACGTGCTCAGGCGGCATCGCACGCAACAGCGCGCGCAGCAACGAGGCTGGCTCATCCCGTTGTACCCCTGGTGTGAGTCCATAGGACATCAGCGTTTGGGCCCCACCAACGCGAAGCCAGTCGTCGAATAGAGAGGGGTCCTCCATAACATTGACCAAAAAAGCTTCGTGGTTGCCTTTCAGGAAAACGGCGTTCCCGCGGCGGCTGCGTTCGATGAGGATGTCGAGTGTCGAGCGCGTATCGGGACCGCGATCGATATAGTCGCCCATGAACACCTCTATCGCATAGCCCGGCCGGCTATTGGCGATATCTGCATCGATGACCCGTAGCATTTGCTCGAGCAAGTGCGCGCAGCCGTGGATATCGGACATTGCGAAAATCCGAACTCCCTCCGGTAGCGTCGGCTTTTTCTTGGGCGGACGAGATCGGAAAAGTGAAAACATGAGGAGCCCAGGTCCAAAAAGCAGTTGACCGAGTTTTGGTGAGGAGGAGTGGGGTTCGAGCCGGTCGAGATGTTACTCTGAAAAGTTCCCGGTGCGAGGTGCGCCTTCTATGAGGTGCACCTTCTATAGGGTCATCGTGAGGCGAACGCGAGCACCGACCCCATCGAGGAGACGCGGAAGTCCAGAGTTTTCGAGAACCGAATTTGTTCCCGCGGTGGCATCTTTTTTAGATTATTTTTGTGGGCTCATTCGTTCCTGGACATAACCTACAATTGATAGCCGCGCAAAACACAAGTGAAAGTTGCCCGTGAATTTTGTCACGTACGTCGGAACTGAGCAAAGGAGCTACGCATACGCTTCTGCGATTGCTAACTAAATATGGCACGACATCAGTGCGTCAAAATATTGCCTACGACAAGTTTGCAACGAAACCGCCGCGAGTACATGCGCAGCGATGAACCTTAAGGCTTACGATGCAAATCGCAGCGCCTAACGCATCAAAAAATCGGCGTCGTCACACAACACATTCCTGCATCGCAAAAATCACGCGTGCAATGCCACAATATCGCTGCGATCACTTAACACGATCTGCCGCGAAGGTCACAATCTTCACGGTCGCGACGAGTATCCTGCGCTTCAAGGATTGCGTCTGCTCCTGGAAGCAATCTCAATTGACATGTAGAGGTTAAATGGCTGTAGCAACGTACGGTTCCGATGATGTCGAGCCAGTCGCGTCAGCGCGTGGCGCCGTTCTGCATCGCCCGTTTCAGGTCTTCATCATTGCGGCCGACTTCCTGCTGATCCTGCTTTGCTATGCCGCGGCTTCCCTGTTCTATAGCGGCATTGTCGGTTCCAGTGCTGACGGTGCGTCGATTGGTGCAGGACTGATCGTAGGCGCAGTGTTTGTTGCGATCGCCTATTTCCATGGAGTGTACGCGACACATCGCTTGCTGAATCTCGTCTGGCAGTTGCGGAAAACTGTCATCATTTGGCTCGCGTCACTGACGATTCTTGCCGTCGCGGCGTTTCTACTGAAGTCGACGGACAATCTCTCCCGCGGCACCATCATCGTCTTTGCCGCTGTCGGAGGCCTCGGACTGGTCAGTCTCCGCTTCGCTTGGCAGCTTACACTCGGCACGAGTTTTGCGAAGGGGCGATTGGTGGATCGCAAGGTTGTGCTGCTCAGCTTAAAGCCGCTTGATTTCACCGCAACCCGGTTCAAGGACCTGCGCAGGAACGGGTTCGATGTCGTGCGCCACTTCGTGCTTGGCAGCGATAACGGCGACAGCGCTTGGGAGAAGCAGATTCGCGACGTCATCCGGCAGTCCGGCACGGCTGACGTCGACGAGTACCTGCTTGCAGTCGACTGGAATGAGCTCCCGATGTTGCCCAAACTTGGGCAACATCTACGCGCGGTGCCCCAACCGATTCGCGTGCTACCAGATAATTCGATCGCCGATCTCGTCTCGCGCCCGTTCTTGCCGGTCAGCGGCACGGTGGCGATCGAAATCCAGCGACCTCCGCTTACCGTGTTCGAGCGCCTGCAAAAGCGCTGTCTCGACGTAGGGGTAGCCTTGTTGGCGCTCGTCATACTTGTACCACTGCTTCTGACAGTGGCCGTTCTGATCAAGCTCGGGTCGCCAGGAGCTGCCATCTTCCGCCAGTCGCGCCGAGGGTTCAACGGCAAGCCCTTCAAGATCTGGAAATTTCGGACTATGACTGTCTGCGAAAACGGGCGGACGATTACCCAGGCCACCAAGCGGGATGCTCGGGTCACCAAGATCGGGCGTTTCCTTCGAATGACAAGCATCGATGAATTGCCACAGCTTTGGAACGTGTTGCGCGGCGACATGTCCTTGGTCGGGCCGCGCCCGCATGCGCTCGCCCATGACAATTACTATGACGAGATCATCAGCAACTACGTATACCGCCATCACATGAAGCCTGGCCTCACAGGCTGGGCTCAGGTCAATGGCTTCCGTGGCGAAACGCCGACCATCGACCTGATGGAAAAGCGAGTGGAATATGACGTCTGGTATGTGAGGAACTGGAGCATTTGGCTCGACCTCAAAATAATGGCGCGGACCGCATCCACTGTGCTGTTCCAGAAGGAGGCCTATTAGCGCCTGCATGAAGCGTATGGAGAAGCAACCAGGATCGTCCGCAGTCTTGCGTTAACCTCGCATTAACTCTTTGCGCCGCCGTCCTAAGTCTCATGTCCCCGCGCCCTCTTCCAAAGTCGCATGATTGCATCACGTAGTGCGATCAGCGGAGAGGCGAGGACAAAAAAGGCTCCCATTGCAAGTGATACGAAGGCATGGCGAAGGGAGGATGGTTCGTCGTGATCGAACCGGTCTTGATGCTTGTCGATCGGCACCGGCGCAAGAGTCTTTCCCGACGCGTCGGGTCGAGAGCGTGACTTGCGGGCAGGAACCACAATCAGCACGAACAGAACGTTGAGCAGCAGCCACACGCTCAATATGATAAGTATCGTAAGCATCAGTCTTACCGAAAAAGCAGGATTGAGCGAGGGTAAAGAATTCCTGGGAGCCTCGGAAGGAAAGGGGACATCGCGGATTAGGGATCGGCCGGCTCGTTCCGGCGCTCTGGAACGAAGCGGTCACGAGACCTTTTATGTGAGTTGCGCCACGGCTACCTTTATCAGTTCGGGCAAAAGTCGGTTACGGCAACAATCGTCGTTTGTGGATTCCGGGCAACTACGGCCTGCGACTAACGCGACGAGTCATGCCTTTGGGCGGAAGCGCTTGGCCGCACGGAGCCGCTCGCTTGGGGCGCTCAGGCCTCAAGGCGGAGCACAATATCGTCAGAAACAGCCGACGAACGATGTCGGCGCAACAGCTCTGGGGCCCTCGACACGCACGCATTCAGGCCCGCATGGTCACGGTGGAAGCATTCGCTCGAGACGAATTGATTGATTGCGCCTGCGATCGAACCAGCGGCTGCATAATTGCAGTGCAAGGAACGAGCCAATTTTGTTGGTGCGGCGCCACAATGTCGCTGTTTTTGGCAAGCAACCTTCCTTCGCAGCCCGCGCGAATCCAAGCTTGGATGGCATCAGTTTGATGCAGGCCACTCGCGTTGTTCTCGCCCTTTTCGCCCAAAATTCGTTGTGTTTGTTCGCTTTTGGGTTCGTGCGGCTATCGCCGTTGAAGTGAAGGGATTCGAGATGCCTGCAACTACGTACGGCTCAGATAATCTTCGCGTATCGACGTCGAACCGCGGCAGCCCACTGCAGAGACCGTTTCAGCTTTTCATCATCGCGGGTGACTTCCTGCTCATCCTGCTGAGCTGCAGGGCTGCGAGCGCGCTCTATCGCCAGTTCATGAACTTGCCGATCGATCCGGATGCTTGGATCGGTGCTGGAGTCATAGTCGGCATTGTGTTCATCGTGGCCGCTTATTTTCAGAGCGCCTATGATAGCCACAGATTGTCGAATACGCTCTGGCAAACTCGCAAGCTCCTCGGCGCCTGGCTGTTCGCGCTCGCGACGCTCGCCGTCCTCGCCTTCCTGCTGAAGTCGGCGTCCGACCTATCCCGCGGGACAATCATCCTGTTCGCAGTGTTGGGAGCGGTCGCGCTCATCACGCATCGCGTGATCTGGCGCTACTGCCTGTCGTCGGCCTTCGCCAAGGAGCGGTTGCTCGACCGCAAGGTCATCCTGCTCAGCCTAGCGCCGCTGGATTTCACCTCCAACCGCTTCAAGGATCTTCGCAAGCACGGTTTCGATGTCGTGCGTCATTTCGTGCTCAACGCGGAAATGGACCAGGACGACAAGGTCTGGAATCAGCAGATCTCGGATGTGATCCGGCAATCGCGCGCCGCCAACGTTGACGAGTACCTGGTGGCAATCGACTGGAACGAGCTGCCGATGCTGCGGAAGCTTAGCCAGCATCTGCGGATGGTTCCGCAGCCGATTCGCCTTTTGCCGGATTTGCCGATCGCGGATCTAGTTTCGCGGCCGTTTCTGCCGGTCGGCGGAACGGTTGCTATTGAGTTTCAGAGGCCACCCCTGACGCTCCTCGAACGGCTTCTGAAGCGCAGTCTCGACGTTGGCTTTGCGTCCTTCGCCCTTCTGATGCTGGCGCCGCTCATCATCACGGCCGCGATCCTGATAAAATTGGATACGCCGGGTCCGATCGTCCTTCGGCAGTCGCGTCGCGGCTTCAAAGGCAAGCCGTTCGAGATATGGAAGTTCCGCAGCGTGCGCGTGACCGAGAACGGCTTCGCGATCACGCAGGCCACGAGGCACGACTCGCGGGTCACTCGAGTCGGACGCTTCTTGCGCAAGACCAGCATTGACGAGCTGCCCCAGCTCTGGAACGTGCTGCGAGGCGAGATGTCCCTGGTCGGACCGCGCCCGCACGCGCTGGCCCACGACAGCTACTACGACCAGCTAATCAGCAAATACGCCTGCCGCCAACACATGAAACCCGGCCTGACCAGCTGGGCCCAGGTCAACGGCTGGCGGGGCGAGACGCCCACTATCGATCTGATGGAGAAGCACGTCGAGTGCGACGTCTGGTATGCGAGAAATTGGAGCATCTGGCTCGACATCCGGATTATTTTTCGGACCGCAGCAGCGCTGATGTATCAGGAAGTCTAGGAGTCCGTCCCAGATAGGGATTGCGATGGGCATTTGATGCAGGCTCTCCGGCTCGGGTTGCGGTTGCGAGGGTGAACAGCTTCAGTAGGTTGTGGGCGGTGCAGATCATGGGGCCCACCCACCACACTGCGCACCGCGCTCAACCGCGCAGTGCCGCAAGGAACGAGGCATCGATCGATCCAATAGCGTCTTCCAGGAAAGCCTTCCCGAGATTTGATGCCCGCCGATAAGCCGACACGAGTGCCCATTTCGACTCATGCCGGCGGGTCAAGATAAGCTGAACGTCGTTGCGTACCAGGTCCTTGACGTCTGGAATAGCAAGCGCATCGAAGCGGCTCGCGATGTCGATCCGCACTGGCATCAACCGCGTGTCGTTTGGCGCAATAAAGTACGCCATCTTTAGCGCCTCAACCACGACTGGGTCGTGCGGGTCGCGCTGGGCTCGAAGCAGCGCCAGCGCCAACCAGAGTTCAGGATTGTAAGGCGAGATTGATAGTGTCCGGCTGACTCTGTCGACGGCATCGGCGTGCCCCGTCGATCGTACGGTCGCCGGCTTTTGCTGGCCTGACTGGATCGCCTGCAGCGCGGCGATCAAGGCATGATTGCTCTCCAGCTCCGATCTGAAAGGAGAGAGTGCTGTCAGCAACGAGGGCACGTCACCAGTCCAGCGCGAGCTGATCCTGGATGCATCGGCAGGAAATGTCGCGCGCTCCAACGCCGTCGCCTCCGCTATAGCCGAGACGATGGCGTGGGATCCGATGATCAGCGCCAACGCAGTCAGAAGAATGCGAAATTTGCTCGAGGAGGTCATTTCTGATCGACTAAGTTACTGTAAAGACAATCTTATGGCGCGGGCAGGCTGCCCCTAGCGGTTGGCGCCGCTGGTCCGACCCGCAGATTGTGCAAGCCCAAGTCCGACCATCACCGACACGATGGTTTGGATCGTGCGGCTTGAGAGGCTTGTATCGAGGAAGCTCTCGCAAAGTACAACCAGAACGCCGGCTGCGGCCGCGGCCGCAAAGAAGAAATCGCGCCCTCGCCGAACGGCGCCGCGAAAAGTGACGAAGAAGAGCTGGGCGGCGAAGCATGCCAGGATCACAATCGCAAACCGTCCTGACTCAATAGCCACCAAGATCGCGGTGGAAGGAGGTACCGCCGAGGCGGCGGCGCCAAACTCCTGATAGGCTGTCGAAGTCAGCCCAAATGTCCCGACGCCGTTTCCCAATATCGGTGCATCAAAGAGCAGGTGTTTTGCCGGTGCAACCACTTCAGCAGGGAGCCTTACGAAACCGAGGAGATCCAAACCAGCGGATCGAGAGTGCGGCACCGCCATGAGGCCGGCGACTGCTGCAAGGACTGAAAACAAAATTGCCGATGGCCAGGAGCGAAATCCCAAATGGCGAACAGCGGCGATGAAAACGAGGACAGTGAGCCCCCAGCCAGTGACCGCCAACAAGGCGCCTCGTTCCAGGGCCGACATTGCGGCAAATGCCGCGGCCATTCCGAATAGTCCGGAAAGAACCCCGATCCACAACTGAGTCGAGGCCGGGTTGCGGATGTCCTGTTGGTGCAGGTGGCGTTCGAGTGCCCTGGCAACGAGCGCGCCATTTGCCAAAACTGCCAAAGCGGCTGCTGCGGGAAACGGGCTCGTAGCCGTGCCTGTTTCGGGAATCGTTCCGCCGAACAAATCAAGTCGGCCGAGCAGGACTTCGACCGACATGAAAGTCGTTACCACGCACAATACGATCAGGATCGTGTCGGCCCTTTGGCGATCCTTGGCGATGATGACGGTCGACACCAGCAGCGCCATGTCGACCAGATAATGAAACAGACTCTGCAACGTCGCACCGGGATCAACGCTGATGCGGCCCGGTAGCGATGGCTGGTTCAATGCGATCGAAGTCGCGGACCAGATGGGGTTTGCGAGCAAAAAAGTAGGCACCGGAACAAGTTGCAAAGCCATCCAGATGACCGGAATCAGGAAAACCGGCAAAAATTGCTTCAGCGATTGCGCGGCAGATGTGCCGGATTCCGGTCCTCTTACCGCAATGGCCAACATCGCGGCAGTAACAAGCGCAACCACGTGCCATGCAAAGATGCCGTTTGCGTTTGCCAAGATCGGAGTCGCAGCCAATAATGCGATTAGAACGCAATGAGCAATCGATAAACCGTGAGACTTTGAAGCGGAAAGTGAGTTCATCGTGACAAAGGCCGGACGTTGCTGGCTAACGCACAGCGGAGCATGCGACGGCAACGCCGTCTTGCTGACTGCGATGATTGTTGACAGTGTGAATCATCGCCAGTCGGCGGCACGCCAATCTGGCCAAACGCAGTCAGTTTGCAGGGATTGATCGGCATGAAAGTTCTGTCGTCGGCGGAATTATCGAGCGTGGCAGTTGCGCTGCAAGTAACCTAGAGCCGTAGCCAGTCCTGCGATCGGCACCGCTCCACGGATAGCAGTTGGCGGAGCCCCGATTTCGACCGAAAGCTCGTTTGCGTTCTGCCAGTCAATGGTAGCAAGCTTCGCAGCGTCGGCGGGCAGTAGCAATGCCAAGCCGCCCTGGATCACAGATGCTTGGAACTCTGTACGCTTTTCTCCTGCTATCAACGTCACGTTCGGTCGCGTCGCGCGGGACAGTGGTTCGAGAACGATGAACACAACTTCGATACCGTCCTGCCCGCATTGCAGGTTCAGGCCTGCAAGGCGCGTATCCGACTTGGCGCTATCGACGACATGCATCACTGAGATGGCATCGGCGCCGCCGTCAGGATTTTTGCTCTTCACCAATCGCCATCCGCCCTCCAGCTGTGTCGATTGGCTACCGGACTGGACCTGCCTGAAGGCCTCTTCGTCACAACGTCGACGCTGCTCGGCGCTAACGCCCGACGCGCAATTCAAAACGCCCGGACGCGGCGGCTCCGCTCGGCTGGAGCGATCGGTTAGGACCAAGAGACCAACGCAGAGCACGATTACCCACATGGGTATAAACGCAGACGTAAGCCCCGCTAGAGCCAAATTCTTCATGTCGTACTCGACGGTCGGATCAAAAACATAGTTCATTGCACCGTAGAACTTTGTCGCCGCTGAGCGGAACTGCCAGACAAGGGCATTCGGCTCCATGCCGTGAACGGGGCACCTGCGAACGAGTGGCTCGCACGCCCGCACGCGGCATTGGCTGATTTAAGACGGGCCCGATGCCGTGGTCGCGCCCGCTCTGTTGCGCGAAGACGAATAAATCCGCATCGAATCCGTCTTCTTGATCAGGTTTGTCGCTCAAGCCCGGCGGGGCCGATCCGATCTGGTCAGTCCGCATCCAATCCGGCCGCTGTAGAACACCCTCCACGTCCAGATGAAGCCTTTATGTCAATCGACGTAACCATACCTCTTGTAGTACCGATTGCGATAGTAGGCTCCGCCGTACGTATCGTAGCGGCTCATCACCGACACGTTCACTTTGTTAAGAACCGTACCGAGCAAGCGGTCGCGCACAATCGGCGTTTCACTTAGCACCCGCTCGACGATATCGACTTTCGACCTCGCCCATTCGATGACGAGTATATAGGAATTGGCCAGCCCTCCAGTCGCCCGAACATCGACGACCGGCGCCAGCGGGCTAAGATCGAGAACGATTCGATCATAGTGTTGGCGCAGCTGTTGGAACAGGTGCTCCATTTGCGGGGACGCCAGCAGATCGCTCGAATTCGAGAAGCGCGATGTAACGGCACAAGGAAGAAAATGCAGGTTTGTCTGCGGATCGATCCAGACCACATCCTTCCAGTCGGCTTGGCCCACGACGATATGGATCAAGCCAACCTGCGCAGCCGGCGTAAGTCTTGCGGTGAGGCTCGGATTGCGAATATCGCCGTCGATCAGCAGTGTGCGGCAGCCACTTTGGGCAAGCGTCTGTGCCAGCGCTTCGCTGATGGTTGACTTGCCCTCGTTGGGAAGGGCGGAGGTAATTCCCATAACCTTGTTGGACGCTGAACCGTAATTTGCAAGATCGCTGGCCAGCTTGATTGATCGAAATCCCTCTGCGAAGCGCGAAAACGGGGCATTGATCACGTATCGCCCGACGCTCTCCTCAGTCGAAAGCAGACGGTCGCGATGCGGCCGCGGCTGGCCAGAACCCGGTGCCGATCCCTGGAGTGGCAACATCGCGCCGGGTCCGCCATAACCCGGCGGCGCCTGCTGCGGTGTGGGCTTGCCGCGTTTGCCGAACCGCCAGGCCGCTTTGCCGGGCTGTGTAGAAGTGGCGTTGACGGCACCTTGCTCTATGGCCGGAATTGAAGCGAGACAGCTTGTGTGCACGAACTGTTCGACTTGAGAAGCGGTTCGGAAGACGCGATCCATCATGTCGAGCAGGACTGCGACGATGCCCGCAAGAATCGATCCGCCCACGAACGCTGCAAGCAGGATGAGTGTCGTCTTCGGCGAGGTCTTGTTGGGAAGATTCGACGCAGCCTGGGTGATCACCCTCGCTTCGGTAATGGGAAACGACTGCTGCTGAACCGAGACCATGTACAACTGCAGGAAGTTGTCAGACAACGCGCGGGCGCTCTGCGCGTTGCTTTCCAGATCCCTCAGGATGATTTGCGCTTGGCCGGTATTGTTCGACACCGCGATGGTATCATTCAAGCTCTTCTGGCTTGACTCTTCGCGTGACTTGGCGATTTCAAGGTCGCTTTTGTACACCTCCGCCGTACGTCGCAGTTCGTCAATAATCGAGCGTCGAATTTCGCGCATCTGGTTGCGCAAATTGACAACGGCCAGATGGGCCGATCCATACCGGTTCGACCAATCCGCCTGCTTGGCCGCGTACTCGAGATAGGTCTGGCGCAATTTGGTGATCACCGGGTTGGCCATCGTCTCGCTCACGGTCGCCAAGTCATTCAAAATGACCTTTGAATCCTCGTTGTCCGCATTCAATATCGCTGTGATGCGTTCGAGCTTGGCCTGTGCCTCGGCACGCTGGCTACGAGCAGTTGTCAGCGAAGTGTTGATTTCGGCGAGTTGCTGCTCGGTGAGCAGTCGCCCGCCTGCGTCGATGATATTGTTTTTGGCCTTGAAGTCGGCGACGGTCCGTTCGGCGGTGGACGCCTGCGACCGCAGTTCCTTCAATCGATCCTGCAGCCAGACCGCCGCGCGCCTAGAGGCCTGATATTTCGACTCGAGCGAGTCCACGATATAGTCGTCGGCGACCGCGTTGGCGATCTGCGCGGCCTGCTCCTGCGATAACGCCTGAAAGGAGATCTCAATAACATAGCTCACGCCGACCCGCTTGATGCTGAGGCCGTTTGCAAAGCGCGCGAGAGCTCCGCGCAGCAGTTGTTCTTGCGTGGGAGGCTTCGATTCGGAAAATAGTCCGGAAATCGTGTTGCTGATGGTGCTGAGCACTCCGGCACCGTCGCTCATAAACTCTGACGACTCCACAAGCTTCAGGTCCTTGATGACCTTGGAAGCGATCGCTTCGGACTTGAGGAGTTCGACCTGACTATCAACCATCGCCGAGTCGATCGGGTTGTCGGTGCCGGTTGTCTGCGCTTGCGTCTGCAGGCCCTGCATTTTGCGGCTATCGATCATCAGGATAGCGGTTCCGGTATATCGTTTTGGTGCCGTGAACACGTAGACTCCGGCAAGACAGATGCACAGGAGCAGCGTGAAGATCATCACGGGATACTGCCGGCTGACCAGCGCAAGCGCAGAAGAGATCGTCTGCTCCAGCGACGGGGCCTCGGCCGCAGTGGATTCGATCTCACGAGATGTGATTTTGGTTTGAAGCATCCGACTCGCCTACGTGAACGTGTTGTAGATTGCAACGCGTGGCAGCAGGCTCGTCTTGCCGCCGCACTGAATCCGTGAACGTGTAAAGTGCCGCATCCAACGGCCTGACGTCAGCAAGAGTTCGACGCAGCGGATACAGTGGTCGAGGTCCCAGCGGTCGAAAGTTGACCGACGCCGCCGACACTATTGGTGGAGCAGCCAGTCAGATTGTTTGAGCAATTGGGGGCTAAGGGATTCTCGGCAATGCCGCCGGGCGCCACTGCCTGTTCCGATCGCCGCAAAATCGTCACAATGTGCATCTCCGCCAACCCGCCCAGGACCGCGACTTTGAGGATGAAGACAATTTGCACCGCTTTAGAAGGTCATCGTTCGCCGATCCGCTGGATAGGGATCTATCAGCATCCCTGCCAGCAGATGGAACAACGCGGACGAACCAACAAATTCTGCAATGCAATATCGGCCTGAGTGTGGCCGATGGGCGAGCAGGTGGATCGAAAACCGCAATGGGCAAGAACGCATTCTCAGCCTTCCGATCGAGCGCGAACGACAGGACAGCGAGGGAGCCTGTTTTCGGAGCATTCGTGGCGATGGCCAGCATCGGTTACGAAGCTCCTTGGTGAATTGAATTCGTCCGGATGCTCGAAAAATCAAGCGGTCGACATCTCAATCAAAATCCTTGCTGGAGGACTCCTGTTTCCATTCCGCAAGCGAGCTTGCCAGGTCGTAATCGAATCTGAACCCGCTTGCGACCAGCCGCTTCGGCAAAATATTGGTAGAAAACCACAACTTTCTGATCCGGTCGCGATTTATGCCGCTCTTGATGCCGACAGCGTGCAGTATCTCGAATGGAAGTACCGCGAGATTCATCAGCCATATCGGAATGGTTATCGTTGGCTTGGCGTAATCGGCGGCTTGAGAGAAGGCAGAGCAAATCTCGCTGATGGTGTAACGGTGCTCGTAGCAGAAATTGTAGATCGAAAGACTGTCGTTGCGGAGCGCCATGAACAACATAGACGAGACCAGATCCTTCACGTAGCCGCACGACTTGATCGTGTCGGTTCGGCCGGGATAGATGAAGGCCCGCCTCTCGAGAAGCCTCGACAATCGCGTGAAATTGCCCCGCTCGTAGCGTCCGTAAATCACGGCGGGGCGAACGATCGTGAGCCGCCTGTCCGGGGCCTCCGACTGCCACAGGCGATGGATCGCTTCGGCCGAGAATTTGGAGCGTCCATAGGCGCTGACCGGGGCCGGCGTCGCATCCTCGTCGAGCGGGGCTTCGGTCGGGCCGTAGATAGATATCGAGCTGGTGAAGATGACATTCCGGCTGCCCGTCTCCCTCGCAAATCGGCAGACGTTCACCGCGCCGAGCACGTTTGTATAGTAATAGTCACCCTCCGGGTGACCCGGAGTGACGTGGATCGCAGCCAGGTTGAAGATGTCGGCAGGCATTCCGCCCCCGAGCTTCGGATCGATCGGCTCACGAACGTCATGATGGACATATTCGACGCCATCGACCTGCGCCCTCGGCTTGCCGATATCGACCGAGACGATCCGGTTATAGCTCCTGGAACCGACCAAACGCGTCATCAGATGTGTACCGATGAAGCCTGCGCCTCCGAATACGATAGCCTGAGTAGGATTGGACATGTGCTCGAGGTCAACGTGAGTGAGGATGCTGAATCAAGTGCGAAGAATTTCGGTCCGGGCGTAATCGACTGAGCGAAGAAGATCGATGAGTTGGACTACGTGCTGTTGCAAGAGCTGTGCCTGCAAAGAGCACGACCGCTTGACGTGCCGAGCGTTTGCTGGATGTCGAAAGCTTCCCGCTGCTGCACATAAGCGGACAATCGGGACAGCAGTTGGTTGGCCATCCGTTGATCATGCGGCGATAACATGATTGTGACCCGTAGTGCGTGTGACGTTCTCGAGATCATCGGTTCTGCCAGAGTCATCGACAATGCCACGATGCCTGGCAGCATGAGGTGGACAAGGAGCGAGTCCGCGAGAAGGTCGCATATTGCTCGTAACAGTTGTGGACTGCATTCCAGCCAGGACCGCTCGTCTGCATCGGCGAGCTCAATAGAGTTCGCGATACTCAAATTGAAAGCTGGTTGACCCAGCCGCGACCCCCAGCGTCCTCTGCAGCTTCTGGTAGCCTGCGAGCGGAACAACGATGCAATCGGAACTGCCGGCATAGCAAACCTGAACCCGGATCGATTCGCCGCAAATGTTTTGAACCAGAACAATTTGGTCGATGATCTTAGGATTCATAGTTTGCGGATGCGTCAACGGATTGACCGATATGCAAAGCTTCCCGTCCGGCGTCTTGTGATTTGGAGCGTAAGTGCCTTCCATGGGCCGGATTGAACTCGAAGGCCGAGTTGAAATGCCGGAGCCGCCATACATCGGTGGAGATGTGCGGCCGTAGCCCGAAAGTTGTGCATCGGCCGTCGTTGCGAGGAGCGATGAAACGACCGCCACGCATATCGCCACGAAACCATCTGAGCTCGTCGATTGGTCGTCACACATCTTCACTACACATCTTCACTGCTCGTTCTGCATGGATAGCGTTGCAGTTGCGGCAACAGAATGACAAACAAATTGTTCCATCGATCGCGCCAGATCGAAATGTGCCTCTTCCTTGTGATGGAAAGCCCATGCTAGAGAGTGCACTCTTCGTAGACAGAGTGTCTGGTCATTGAACATCTGATACTGTGTCGGCAGTCATACTGTGTCGGCAGTCATATGATGAGTATCCTCAACGCGAGTATTCTCGGCGTCCAATGCTGAAGCAGACAACAAGACACACTGTGGTGCGGGGCGCTAAACTGGCGAACCTACCGAGCCTTTCCGTGATCATTCCGAATCACAACTACGCCGCTTACGTGGGATCGGCGATCCGCAGCGCACTGGATATACGATGGCCGAAAGTCGAAGTGATCGTCGTTGATGACGGTTCGACGGACAATTCGCTTGACGTCATCAACGAATTTGCAGACGAGGTCGCGATCATCAGTCAGGCGAACGCCGGGCAGATGCCGTCTTGTGTGAACGGCTTTCGCAGATCCTTCGGCGACGTCATCATATTTCTCGACTCGGACGATGCCCTGCATCCCGATGTGATGACGGAGATTGCATCCGTCTGGTCGGAGGTCGCGAGCAAATATCAGTTTCAGATGCGCGTTATCGACGCAAAGGGGCAGCCGACTGGAAATGTCCTGCCGCAGTTCTTCTCCCGTCCGGCCTCGGAGGACATCGGCAGATGGATGGCGACGACCGGTGCCTATCCGACGCCGCCGGGGTCGGGAAATGCCTACCCGAGATGGTTTGTCGAGCGTGTTTTCGGCTTTGAATCCGACTTTGTCGACCGGGCGCCGGACAGTTATTTGCTGGCGGCCGCTCCCGCGTGTGGCCATATCGTGACGATCACAAAGCCCTTGGCAGACTATCGCGTGCACGGCCTCAATCACGGGGCCTTCCTTCAACTGGACGATACCCGCTTTGCGAGAGAGATCGACCTCACGCGGCGGCGCTACAAATTCTTTACCGAGATCGCGAGCAACGAGAAACTACCGGTGGCGTCCGATGCGCTCAACAGAAATGTCATATTTCTTTGTTTGCGGACCGCGTCGTTCAAGCTGCGGCCAGATCTCCATCCACTCGCCCAGGACAGCTCATTGCGTATCGCTGCCGATGCGCTTCGGGCCGTTGCGACTCCGCAAGGGTTCTCGATATCCCAGCGCATATCGTTGCTGGGCTGGATTTTGTGCGTACTGATCAGTCCGCGGCACTTTCGACGTGCCCTGGTGAGTTTGCGATACGTGCCTGCCCAGCGGCCGAAATGGTTGCGCGCTTTGCTCGGTCTATTCCGCGTCATTCGATGATCGGGGCAGGGCTGGACTGCATCCGTTGGACCGAAGCTGGACGGCGGATCGACCTCAGGCCAGCGCTTGGCGGCTGCGACCATACGCACAGCATTGCCATCATGATCAGAAATGGAGCCATGGCGAGGTTGCCGCCGCCGAGCTGATAACAAGCCAGCATCGTCAATGCGAGCATCGAGTTGTCTTTCCTGAATATCGAGAGGAGGAGATAAAACAGAAAAACTATAAGCCCGATAATTCCATAATCTGCGACGAGCTTGAGAACGGGATTTCCGCTGCCGCCAAAATAGGCAGGCGACCGCTCCAATCCGCCGGGCCCCGAGCCGATAAGCACTCTGTCGGTCTGAAAGAGATAGTTCCAGGTCTGTAGTTGTGCCACGTAGCGTGCATAGCCGCTCGACTTGGTTGAACTGAATTCGTCCAATCTATTAACGATAGGATCGAAGGGTTCCGGCGCAACGAGGTAGGCAGTTCCGATTATCAAGACAGCCGTCGCTCCAATGGCGATAACGCGCAGCGATTTGAGCGGAGCAATCAAGGGATAGACGCCGAGGGACACGGCGAGCACCAAAAGGCCCGATCCGGATCGAGTCAGGACGTATGAGATGGCGTACAGCGGAAGATAGCTAAATCGCCGCAATAGGAAGACATCGACGATTACACCTATAGCGAGCAATTGGGATAGTGCTCCGGGCTCCATCGGGAAAAACCCGTTCGCGCGTCGATTCAAGGACCCATAAAATTCGACCGCATTTTGGTTGTACGCAGACTCAACGAGGACCGGGTCAAGCGCCGGGATTGCATCCTTGAATGAGAAGATGCGTATGCCGCCGAACTGGAGGACAATCTGAACGATGGCCAGAACGGCGCACAAGCGAACATAGAACAGGAAAGTGGGAAGGACAGCCTCGTTCGAGAATCTTGTTGAGGGTCCGAATAGGAAGATCGAATTCGTGACAAGAACCATCGCAAGCGACGCCGGGCTGGTCTCCACACCGCGATCAGGGGATTCGGCTGCAGCGACTGCGCTGACGAGAAACCAGATGACGACAAGTCCGAACGCGAGAGTCTGCGGCCCGCGAAGGCGTACAAGACCAACCCACCATCCCCACGCCACGAGCGCAAAGAATCCGAACAACGAAAAGAAGATCTGTCCGGTTCCTACGAGGAGTCCGAAGCGCTGCATGCAAATGCACAGAATGAAGGCGATATGCGCGAAAATGACGCTGTTGCTCTCGTCACTTGACGCTGCTGCAGCGCGCTTGTTAGACGAGCTTCTGGCTGGGAATGTATCGAGGCTCACCATGTTCGGACTCGTCGATTCCTGTTTCTTGGCGCCTCGGTTGGTAGTGTCCGCTTGGGCGGCGCAGGACAACAATCGCGATCGACCTTGGTCTCGCTCGTGAGGCTGTTAACCCTCTATACTAGAGCCGGTAGCAACTTCCACATGGAACACGACACGAGCGCAAGATTTAACCCTTACGTTCATGGCGCCAGAGGTCTGTTTTGCCTCATGGTATTCGTCTATCACGTTGTTCATTCCGGACTCCCGACGTTCGAGTTGTTTGCCAGGGGGCTGTTTGGAGAAGCGCTGCAGACCGGAAAGTTCGGTGTCGAGTTTTTTTTCGGCATCAGCGGAATCGTCATTCTGCCAAGCCTGTATCGAGCATCCTCGGTCGTGACCTTTATCCTTGACCGCTATGCGAGGATTCTTCCGGTCCTCTGGGCGACGGTTATCGCGATTGCGATGTTCGGCTGGGTTTCAGGAAAGGGTCAAAGTCTGCTGCTGGTGGGCGCAAATCTGTTGGCGCCGCCTCCATTTATTGACGTCATTCAAATCAATCCTGCTGCGTGGTCGCTCGGATACGAATTCCTGTTCTATGGCGTATGCGCCGTCGTCTTCCTGATCAGCCGTTTCAGTCGGCCGCTGGCGTTTGCACTGGCCGCCGGTTCGCTGATCTTCGTCGTGTACTACCCCCGTGCGCTCCTGATGATAGGCGGCGTGCTTGTCGCGGAGAAATATCTATCGTCGACGTTATTGCAATCCCTGGCGAAATACCCGGCTATCTTCTTCGTGCTGTTCTTGACTGTCTGGAGAGGCCTCGAGCTTGTCAGCGCAGCGGATTACGTGGGCTTTGTGACGCCGGCGCACCTCTCATTCCATGACTGGATCTCCGCATTTCCATTTATCGTTCTTGGCGGCCTCTTTGGGACCATTTTCTTGCTGGGCATGTCCCGCGGAAACGGTCCGTTCGGAAGAATGCTCAGTTGGCCGGTCATGCAGTGGTTGGGTACGATCAGCTTCAGTTTTTATCTCTGGCCGCCGCTCGTCATGGCCGGGGTCAAGCTAATCATGTATCGAACGGGTATGGTCGATGCGTTGGGCCACGGGTCGCAACTGGTGTTCTTCCTGGTCTCGCTTCCGCCGTCGCTTGTCGTTGCAAAGGTCAGCCATCGGTTCCTTGAAGTAAAGGCGACGGGACAGATTCGAAAACGGATTGACAGGATCTCTAAGGTGAAGCCGGCAGTCCGGCCGATCATGGAGGACGCGACAGCGAAGGAGGGAACCTGATCGGGGGAGCAGTCAAATGTTCTTGAGTGGTCGACAAATCATCGCCTCAAAACGATCGCAAGTTGAACATCTGCTCGGGAAAAAGCAGCAGGGCCGTGTGCTTGAGCGTGCCGGCTCGCGACGTGGCAGCGTCACCGTTGCCATCGTCTTTGCGCATTGGACCGGCACAGCGTCCCCGCCGGAGCCAACAGCCGAACCGAAAGGATCTCGATGATGATCGCAGTCGCGCGCAGGCAAGTCCTTTGTGTTGCCTCGATAGTTCTTGCGCTCGGATCAGCAGCGCCGGCCTGGAGCGCCGGCTGGGAGCTGGTGTTTTCGGATGAGTTCAACGGCGACAAGCTTGATCGAACCAAATGGGCGACCCGGTACATCTACAACAACGAAACGCTGGACCGGTTCAACGACGAAAAGCAGCGCTACCGCGACAACCACGTGGTGTCCGGAGGTGTCCTGAGCCTGACTGCAAAAAAAAATGAGTCGTCGGACACGTTCGATTCCGCGATGATCAGAAGCCACCAGACATTCTATTACGGCTACTATGAGGCTCGGGTCTTTCTTCCGAATGCGCGGGGATCGTGGCCGGCATTCTGGCTCGAAGCCGATTACGACATCGATGGAAAATTTTGGCATCCACCGGAGATCGACATCTTCGAGTACGTCATCAACGGCGTGGAAGACAAGCCGAACATGCTGCACTCGAACGCCATGAGCAAGGACAAGTGGACGCCGCAGTCCTACACCTACGTGGACAACTCGTTCGTACTCAGGTTTCAGGACATGGTCAGCAAGGAGGACCTGAACAAGGATTGGCATATTGCCGGTTTCGTTTGGGCGCCTGACCGCATTTCGTTCTTCTGGGACGGCCGCCTCATCTATACGCGCACCTACCAGTGGCTCAGGAAGGACGACCAACTGGGGCCGCCGGCGCACATCGATCTTAATTACGCTGTCGGCGGAGCGGCTTGGGCAGGCCGGCACGGGGTCGATGACGCGGCTTTCCCGCAGACGTTCAAGATCGACTACGTTCGTGTGTGCCAGTTCACGACGTCCGAGCGGGGAAGCCGCAAATGTGGTCCGAGCGATGTGACACCCGATCCGAATGATTTTGGATATACGGCAGCGCTCAACGATATGCCGAAGCCAACTTTCCTCAACGTCACGAAGGCGGTAGCGGATAAGAAACCGAATGCAGGGGTATTGTCGCTGACCACGACCGATCCGCTCAAGATCGAAGTTCCGATCAAGATTCCGGATGACTATCCGACAAATCGAACGCTTCACGTATACGTCTTCGACGAAACGACCGGCGCCATCGTCGCATCGGCGAAGAAGCCGCTGCAACCGGTCTCTCGCAAGGAAGGGGAAGGTGGCGCCAGTGTGATCGAATTTGCGCTGCCGGCCGTGCCGCGCGAGGGAAACTACCTGCTGGGCAGCAAACTGACCGCTGACGTTGCCGGCGAGGTTGGCCCCAAAGAAGTCCCCGTTGCCTGCGACACTACGCTGATCCAACCAAAAAAAGCCCGATCTTGCCGTCTATTGTCGCTGCATGTGGGACGCTGATCGGGAAGGGTGGATCCGGCGCAAGTACAACTCGTCGTGATCTGGATCAAGCCGAGTAGCGCTGGTTCGGATCGGCAAGCTGTCCGATGTCGGTCTGAGTTTTGCTTTGGCTGTGGCAGGTGAGCCCCCTTCGTGCGGGCTTACCTGCCACAGTCGGTGTCTTGCAAAGGTGTAATCGTCCATGAACTCCAAGGTTCGGGCCGTCAGGCAAATCCTCCGTGGTGCGTTGCGCGGCAGCCCGAGCCGGCTCTGCGATCATCGCACGTGGCGAAGCGAACATCCGCACACCTGGCTGACTGCAGTCGAAGAAGAGGTGCTAGCGCGGAGGGCGCCGGTTCGATTCGGCAGCCGCGACGCAGGGTTCGGTGAAAGCGTTGACAACAGAATGCCTGAGCTGGGCGTTCTCAGCCTGAATAATGCCCGCATTCTCGGTCCCGACGGTTGGCTCGTGACAGAAGATGGATCGCTGCTCTACGAGAGCACCTGGTACGGATCTTCTTTCTCGCGCCATCCAAGATCAATTGCCTACGGGACACCGCTGCCGCTGAGTGGCACCTGTCTAGCGCTGGCGAGTGATTTCGGCGGAGGGAACTATGGGCACTTTCTCCTCGATTGCCTGGGACGCCTGGCGCTTTTCCAGAACAGTGGCCTATCGCTCGATGATGTGGATTATATCTATTTGCCCAAACCGACGTCCGAAACAGCAGCCAAACTCGTTCGCCGGCTCGGAATTCCAATGCACAAGTGCGTGTGGGCAGGCCAGGACGATATCCAGGCCGATCTCGTGATCGGCACTTCGTTTCCGGGCTTGCGGCGGAACTATGCGCCGTGGCTCACTGAGTTCTTCCGCTCACAGGTAGCCAAGTCGCCGCTTCGTCACGACAGGCGCGTATACGTTCCGCGCAAAGGGCAAAGGAAGGTCGCCAACGAAGCCGAGCTGATGCCTGCGCTGAAAAAGTTCGGCTTCCAGGTCTACGACTTTGCTGATGTCGAGGATGAAGCGACGTTTTTCTCGGAATGCTCGATTGTCGTTGGCCCACATGGTGCAGGCCTGACAAATCTCGCATTCTGCTCACCCGGGACAAGGGTCCTCGAGCTGATACCCTCAGACCACGTGCATCCCTACTACTACACGATCGCAACATCCGCGGGCGCGGAATATTCTTACATTGTGGGACCCAGCAAGGGAACGCGCCCGCAGGGCGCGTTTGGACCCAGTCCATTCGATTTCGAGGTTGCGCCTGACATCTTCGAGCGCGCGCTGGAAACCATCTGTCAATGAATGAGCGTTGAAAATGGTCGCTGCTGGTGCGCATGCGGGGCTTCCTTTGTCGAAAAATTCAATCGCCATCGGAGCTGCCTGGATCGGCGTGAGCCGGCTGGTAGTCGCCAGTCTCGGCTTCCTGAACACGCTCATATTGGCGAGAATGCTCACGCCGGAAGATTTCGGCCTGGTTGCCGTCGCGACGGCCATCATTGCTATCCTGACGTCGATGACCGAACTGTCCCTGACATCGGCGCTCATTCACCACAAGGATCCAACTGAAGACCAATTCCACGCCGCGTGGACGTTGAGCATGGCTCGCGCTTGCTTGCTCGCACTCCTGCTGTCGTTGCTCGCTTATCCGGTGTCGTTGTCCTACGGCGATGGCCGTTTGGTTCCGATCCTGTTGGTCCTGAGCTGCTCGATTGCGATATCCGGTCTTCGGAATCCGATGCTCGCAATGATGCAGCGTCAACTCGTCTTTTGGCAGGAATTCGTGACGAGCATCAGCCGGGCGCTCGCAACCATTCTGGTCTCCTCCGGGATCGCCATTTGCTTCAAGAGCTATTGGGCACTGATCGCCGGGGCCGTCGCCGCCAATCTCGTCGACGTCGTCGCCTCCTATTTGATCCGGCCGTTCCGGCCAAGATTCCGGATAAAGGGCAGTCGCTCCCTGTGGTCGTTCTCTGTGTGGCTATCACTCGGACAGGCCGTCAGCACGCTGAACTGGCGTTTCGACCAGATCATCATCGGATATTTCCTCGGGAAATCCGCCCTGGGCGGATATGTGCTGGGCAGCGACCTGGCCGCCACGCCGACAAGAGAAGCCACAAACCCGCTCGCAGGAACGCTGTTTCCCGCGTTCGTTAAGCTGAGGGACGACAAAGCCGCCCTGCAGCGAGCTTATCTGTCGGCGCAATCAATCCTGTGTGCGATCGCCTTTCCGGCGGGGTTCGGCTTCGCGCTGATCGCCGATCAGTTCGTGCCGCTTGCTCTGGGTAAGGCCTGGGCAGGCGCGACGATCGTGATCCAGCTTCTCGGTGGCGCAATTGCGTTGCATACGCTCAGCGGGACCGTCCAGCCCCTTGGTCTGGCCCTTGGGCAGACCCGCAGATTATTTCATCGCGACGTTGCGATCCTGATCGTAAGGCTGCCTGTCATCGTTGCCGGCTTGTGGGTAGGAGGAATACTTGGCCTGCTTGTCGCTCGCGTGGCGATTACACTCGGCGGTGTCGTATACAACATGGTCCTCGTCCGCGAACTGATCGACACTTCTGTCTCCCGGCAATTTCTCGTGAATCTGAGGACCGTTCTGTCCACCTGCACGATGATCATTGCCGGTCTTCTGACGAATTGGGCTTTCGTCACATTTTTTGGCCATGAGTCTCACGTCTATGCTCGATTGATCGCTGTAGTTCTCGTGAGCGCTCTTGCCTATGTCGGGTCACTGTTTGGAGTCTGGCGAGCGGCAGGCTCGCCGACTGGGCCCGAGCTTGAGATCCTGCGAATCCTCGTCGCAATCGCCAATAGGTTTGGGAAATTGGGAAAATCGTCAATGACAACCGTGCAGCCGGGTGAGCAATTATGAATGAAAGGTCGAAGCGCCGCGTAGCGCTGATTACGGGTATCACCGGTCAAGACGGTGCCTATCTCGCCGAGTATCTGCTCGGCCTGGGCTACACCGTCCACGGCATCAAGCGGCGATCGTCCTCATTCAACACCGCCCGTGTCGATCATCTCTATCAGGATCCGCATGCCGGCAATGTGCCGTTCCTCATGCATTACGGCGACATGACGGATTCAACGAATCTGATCCGCCTGATGCAGCAGATCCGGCCGACCGAGGTCTACAATCTGGCCGCGCAGAGCCACGTCGCGGTCAGTTTCGAGAGCCCGGAATACACCGCGAACGCGGATGCGATCGGAACGCTGCGGTTGTTGGAAGCGATCCGGATTCTCGGCATGGAGAAGGAGACGCGGTTTTACCAGGCGTCCACCTCCGAGCTCTACGGCCTCGTGCAGGAAGTGCCGCAGAAGGAGACGACGCCATTCTATCCGCGTTCGCCTTACGGCGTCGCAAAATTGTACGGCTACTGGATTACGGTGAACTACCGTGAGGCCTACGGCATGTATGCTTGCAACGGCATCCTGTTCAACCACGAGAGCCCGATCCGCGGCGAAACCTTCGTCACCCGCAAGATCACGCGCGGCGTCGCCCGCATCGAGACGGGCCTCGAAGAAATGCTCTATCTCGGCAATATCGAGGCTAAGCGCGACTGGGGCCATGCCAGGGATTATGTCGAAGGCATGCACATGATCTTGCAGGCCGACGGGCCCGACGATTTCGTGCTAGCAACCGGGGAGACCCGCTCGGTGCGCGAGTTCGTGGAACTCGCCTTTGCCGAAGTCGGCCGCAGTGTCGAATGGCGCGGCAAGGGCGTCGAGGAAACCGGCATCGACAAGAAGTCAGGCAAGATCGTGGTGCGGATCGACCCGACCTATTTCCGTCCCACCGAGGTCGATCTCTTGATCGGCGATCCCAGCAAGGCGCGCGAGAAGCTCGGTTGGAAACCCAGGACCCCGTTCGCGCAACTGGTCAAGGAAATGATGGCGGGCGATTTGCTCGAGGCCAGGCGAGAGGTTGCCAATGGTAAGCACTCCGTTTGAACTGGCCGGTAAGACCGTCTTCGTCGCCGGCCATCGCGGCATGGTTGGCGCCGCGCTGGTGCGGCGGCTGGCAGAGGAAAATGTCGAGCTGCTGACGGTGTCGCGGAGCGAGGTCGACCTGCGCGACCAGGCCGCTGTCGACAAATGGTTCGCTGCAAAGCGTCCGCAGGCAGTGTTCCTTTCTGCCGCCAAAGTCGGCGGCATCGTCGCCAACAACACGCTGCGCGCCGAGTTCCTTTACGATAATCTGGCGATCGCAACCAACGTCATTCACGCCGCGCACGTCAATGGATGCGAGAAGCTGATGTTCTTCGGCTCATCCTGTATCTATCCCAAACTCGCAGCCCAGCCGCTGCGCGAAGAGTCGATGCTGACCGGCCCGCTGGAGCCGACCAACGAGCCTTACGCGATCGCCAAGATTGCGGGCATCAAGATGATCGAGGCGTATCGCAGCCAGTACGGATCGAACTTCATTAGCGTGATGCCGACCAATCTTTACGGTCGCGGCGACAATTATCATCCCGAATACAGCCACGTCGTCGCGGCGTTGATCTGCCGCTTCCACGAGGCCAAGATTTCGGGGGCGAAGAACGTCGAGGTGTGGGGCACCGGCACGCCGCGGCGCGAATTTCTCTTCGTCGACGATCTGGCGGACGCCTGCATCTACCTGATGAAGACCTATTCGAGCGGCGAGCTCGTCAACATCGGCACCGGCGAGGACATCACGATCGCTGAATTCGCTCGCGTGGTCGCGGCGATCGTCGGCTATTCCGGCGAGATCAGCTATGACACCTCGCGCCCCGACGGCACCCCGCGCAAATTGCTCGACGTCAGCCGGTTGGCGAAACTGGGTTGGCGGGCCAAGACCTCACTTGTGGATGGGCTCAAGCTGGCCTATCAGGCGTATCTCAGCGAAAACGCGCAGGCGGCGGAGTAGGGAGCGCTACCGCTTTGTTGTGCGGGCCAACGGTCGCGTGAACGCGCGCCCGTTGTCGGCAGTTGGCGCGATTGCATCGGGGCGATCACTCCGGGGCGAACCAGCAGTTCGGCAGCGCGACGTCGTCTCTGTTTGCGACGTTTCTCCTGTCGAGGTCGTGAGGAAACCTTCTCGCAGGCGTCCGACGAGAAACGCGATCCTTGCGCAAGAACGAGAATTCCATGATCGGGGGGACCTTGAAGTCCCTGTATTCGATCGGTTTGAAGTAATTATTGGGATGGATGTGTACGACGTCGAAGTGCTTGGTGATCTTCTTGAAAACGGCTCCGATGAGTTTGAGACCGATGGGATTGAGAAGCCTGTCCAAGGAATGGAACTCGATAATCATGATCCTGAAGCGGTTCAGGTACTCTGAGCTCGTTTCGATGAGAACCTCGTATTCGCCGCCCTCAATATCCATCTGAAGAATGAGGTCGCCGGTCTGAGGGCCCTTTCTCGACATCCAGTTCTCTAAAGTCATGAACTTGGCGTTGTTTTCGTTCCCGAGGAATTTCTTTTCGAAATCCAGCAGATCATTCTGGATCGCGGGTGCATCCACTGAGAAGTCAGCCAGGAAACACGGTATGCCGCGTCTGGCGAGCCCGAGCTCGAAATCAGAGACGTTGTAAACGCCCGGCGAAAAGCAACCGACGCATCCATCCAGGTCGTCCGGAACCAGATAGCCACCATCAGCCGGTCCGCCCAGTCGAATCAATTTCTTGTCCGTTGCCACAGGGAAGAGGTCCCGGAAGTACTCCCTGAGCTCCTCCTCCTTTGAGGTGCCGGATATCATAAGGTCGTTATCGAGCAGGCGTGACTTCACATAGTCCTTCAACAAACCAATCATGCGGTTGACTCCGAGCTCGCTAACGCATCCGGGTGCCGCTTGCTGCAAGAAGCGGCACTCCGGGTAGGTTCGTTGCCTATGTTCGTTGCGATGAACACATTTGCCTGCCTTAAGACTTCAATAGATTCGATTTTTGTCATGAATATGTGCGGTGCTGTCGGTAATCGGGAGCGTTGCCGACACTGCCTGTGGCTGCTAAGCGGATCTATTCCGTTCTCTGGAATCTGATCTGTTCCGCGCCGGCGAGGGACACCAGGGGACGCGAGAGGATGATTGAGGCAGAAGCCGGCTGAGCGCGAAAGATCGAATCTGATGCCTGACGCAGGAGCCCGGCACCGCAAACTGTCCGGCACTCTCGCTGGCAGGCAGATGCTGTAGCAAATACCTCGCGGAACGCGGAAGTGGATTTGTCGAATGCGGATTTTGGGTAATGCATCAGAAGCCGTTCGATGCTGTGATGCGACCGGCGGCACCGAAGAGTTCAGGACGATGGCCGAAAATCCCATGAAGGGTTCTCGTACCCTCATCACGGAATTGCAGAGTGAGATCGACAGGGTCATCGGGCCTTATCTGGAAGGCGTCGACGACTTTGCGCTGGTTGACTTCCCGAACCATCCAAATGTGGGAGACAGCGCCATATGGTTGGGTGAAGAGACCTATCTGCAAAAGAAGCTGGGAAGAGCGCCGTCCTACGTGTGCACCTACGACACCTGGGCAAAGGAGGATTTTGAAAGAGCGGTTCCTGCCGGACCTATCCTCATCCATGGCGGCGGCAATTTCGGTGACCTGTGGCCAAGTCATCAGGAGTTTCGTCTCAGGCTTCTATCGGAGTTTCCCGACCGCCAGATCATCCAGTTGCCGCAAACCATACACTTCTCCTCGAAGGCAAGCCTCCAGCGCGCCGCGGACATCATCAACGCTCACAAAAAGTTCCTGATTCTGGTTCGCGACGTGCAAAGTTTGAAGGTCGCCAGAGAGGAATTCACGGCGCCCGTCGATCTCTGTCCGGACATGGCATTTTGCCTGGGGCCGCAGAGCTCGCGAGCGGCAATAACGAGGGATTTATTGCTGCTGCTTCGAACCGATCACGAGAAGGTAGAGCGGCCGCGTTCTCGTCCGCTTCCGAACTTTGCAGTTGTCGAGGACTGGTTGACGGAACAGCGCGGCTTGGGAAAGTGGTTGTTTCTCAGGGCGCTGCTTGAGACGTCCCTTCTCGCGTTCAAAGGCAGGATGCCATCCGAGCTCGACGCGCGCATTCGATGGTTTCACCTTTTGGCGTCGAACCGCGTAGCGCGTGGAATGAAGCAGGTTGGATCGTCGGCCTATGTGATCACGGACCGGCTTCACACGCACATATTTTGCGTGTTGTTAAATGTCCCGCACTCGGTCCTTGACAACAATTATGGAAAGATCAGCACTTTTGTCGACGCCTGGAGCAAGCCCTTCGAGAAGTTGGGCCGACCATTGAGCACGAGTGTGGACGAGGCGGTGGCAACCTTTCTGGATATATGCAAGGGCGCTCCAGCGTCGCCGAATCAAGGATGACGGTCGAGCATCATCTTCCGTCCAAGCGGCCCGCGGGATCGTGCGCGTCGACGGTGAATGCGGTCGCCCTCGTTGTTGTCTGGCCCGCGTTGTTTGTGCAGGAGATTGTCAGGGTGCTGACCCCTGTTGCCGTTGGTGCGCCGGTGATGAGTCCGGTGGAGGCGTCAAAGGAGAGACCCTGCGGTAGTCCTTTAACGGACAGGATTTTCGGCATCATGACGCCGGCGTCGCACTCCCCATAGATATCGTGGCGGTAGCGGTCGCCCGCGGCGGCCGAAAGGGGGCCGGTCGTCATTCGTGGGCCGCGAGTGATGGAAAATCGCAGGGGTTCCATCGTCGAGCCATCAGGCTTGTAGCCATAGACGACCACGTGAGACCGCCCGGCATTGCCTGTGCCGGCGGTGAAGTCAGCCCTGATCGTGCGCGAGGCCGCGTCGTACGAAATTCCAGCCGGGAATTGCGCAAACGTCGTCTGCTCCGCCATGCCTGGTTCGGAGCTGTCGTAGGGTACGATCTGAACGAATTCGGTGACGCTTGCATCACCCCAGAGGGCCTTGGCGCTCGGGAGCACGACCTTGCCGTTGCCGTCATAATCGACATTAAGGCCTTCGACAGAAACCAGCGGCTTCCAATGCGCGACGCCTGCCGTCCGCCAGCCGCGGATCCAGTCCACATCGATATAGGCGGTCGCCGAGCCGGCCCACGCCGCGGCGTCATACGCCTCGCCCGCGAACGTATTGTTGAATATGTGTGACGTCAGCAGCACAAATGAGGGCATATTCTTGGTATTGGAGTCCACGCCAACAAACTGGGACCGAAGGGCACCATCGACGTAGAGCTGGGTGCTTCCGCCGTTTCGAAAGACGAAGCTGAAGACGTGGAACGTATCGTCCATATAGTCGAACGGTCCGGCACTGTTGTCGGTCGAGATTGCCCCCGACGTGTGGACGATATTGCTGAAGTGCATCCCTTGAGAGTTGCACTCCAGATCCCACTCGTTGCCGGTTGGATTGAGCACGGGTGTGACGGAGTAGGTCCAGAATGCTGGATGAAAGCCAGCCGGATTTGTAAGCCTGGAGCTGAACCTGGCACGTATCTCGATGATGACGGCATTGGTGGTCGGGTAGTATGCAAATGCCCCGGCGGTATGAATCATTGCGGAGAGATTTGGGCGGATGCCTCCGTTGATGGACCGGTCGGTCGGTGTAAGGAATGCCTGCTCGCGCACTGTTGCCTTGCGCGCCCCGAGCCGCAGCACTGAACTGGAAACCGACATGTTGTCGAAGCCGACCGCGACGCCGCGGTTACGGTCTTTGTAACCTGTCGTTAGCGGGTCGGCATCAAAGGCTGTCCCTAGCGACGTGGTATTGCCGCGGATGCCTGGATGATAGGCGCCAGTCGGGAAGAACCTGCCCCGAGGGTTTGCCGGACCAACGATGTCGAGGGTCTCGAAATCGTCACCCCAGGACAGCGTATAGCCCGCGTACAACCCGCTGCCATTCTGGCCGACGACGGCGCCACCGACGATCTGGCTGCTTCGCTTGAAGGGCGTGATGGATCGCAGGCGCTGTCGCACACCATCGTTGCTCAGGCCTAGATAAAGTGCTGAGCCAGCAACAAACAACCATGCGACGAACAGTGCTGCCATGGTGCCGTTGATTCGACGCTTTGATGGCATCCACGCCTCTCTTGCCTGACCGTCATGATTTTCGCGGCGTACACATTCACTCGCAAGTGAGGAACCTTCGGTTCGCACCAAGGCGTCCGAATTCGGACCATTCTAATATATAGCCGCAGATGTCGTGCTGACGGGGATAACAATGTGAAACATCGTCGCGAGCATGGCAGCCCTGGGCGCTTGCCTCCTCCTTGTCAGCAGAGACAAGTTCGCGCTAATCATTTCGAGATCATGTGCAATGCGGTTCCAAGTTGACAGCGCAGGACTGACTAATCAATGGGCAGCAATCTCAGAGTTGTGGCGATTAGTTTGGCCGGTTCCCAGCGCCGCGAGCGCGCGAGTGCAAATCTGGACGCGCTTGGTATTCCGTGGACCTTCTTTGATGCCCTGCGTGTGCCAGCCAAGGGGCTCCCGCAATATGATGAAGCGCGGGCCATCCGCTTTTGGGGCAGGGGCCTTTCACGAGCCGAGATCGGCTGCGCAGCGAGCCATATGAGCATCATGGCGCAACTGGGGGCATCAGACACCGACGATTCATGGACACTTGTGGTGGAAGACGATGTTGTTCTCGACGCCGGATTCAGCTTTCGATCGCTTCCGGATATCTGCAAGGCTGCCGACATCGGTTATCTGCGGCTGTATGGGCGACACATGGCGCCGTGCAAGCACGTAGCTTGGCTGGATCAGCGGGAATTGGTGCGGTTTGAGCGCGCGCCAATGGGAACGCAGGCCTATCTGATCTCCAGCCGCGCAGCGCGTCGATTCATCGACAGCGTGACGACGATCCATCGGCCAGTCGACTGGGAGATGGATCGCTTCTGGGCAAATGGGCTGTACAACTATGGCTTGTTTCCATTTCCGTGCCTTGAGCTGACGCTGCCATCGTCGATTGCAAAAGCGGCCGAGACGGTCCGTGAGCCTACTGCGCTTGACAGGGCGGCGTGGTTTGCGTGGAAATCGAAGGAATATGTTCTGCGCTTGTCGGAAAATATTCGCCTTCGCCGGTCCGACAGGCGGATTCGCGTCCGCCTTGCCGGCGTAACCAGTCTTTACGGGCCAATGCCGGAGACAATTCGCAGGATCGAAAGCCTGTGATTGATGCCTAGGCGTGCGATGAGGGTCTGACGAGGCGGGTTGCCTTTGCGCCATCGCGCATTCAGGCGTGCGTGCGTCGGATAACGCTGCCGAACCTCAGGAGCGGCCTCAGGAGTTCTGCTCTGTTGAACCGGAGCATGATCAGCCGGTATGCAAGCCACGATGGACTCAAGAATAACGCAGTGAACCAGACGATATGAGAGGCGGCGGTCCGCCATTGTGTCGTCTCGGTCAGGGCCAGCCATATGCCACGACGCAGAAGCGAGCTCGACGTGTCCGCATCCTCGCCGACATACCTCAGTCTCAATTTACGCGACGCCAGGCGATAGTTGATAAAGACGATCTCGTTATCGATTGGCCTTGCCGATTGCACATGTACCGACTTCCTGTCGCAATGCGCCTTCAGGATATCGAACTCGGCAACGCGAAACCCGATTTGCCTAGGGAAATCGGGAAAGCGCTGCGCGCGGCCCTTCGCGTCGTTCCGGCTGATATTTCGACCATGGAGTCGATATTGCCCCAAGGTTGCCTGCACCGTGACGACGTCCCCGTAAAGAGGCGCAATCGAGTTGAGAGCGCCATCGTATCCGACGGGCGGATTGAGAGGGATGACCTGACGAAGAAACTCTCTGGAATACGCGTTTCCCGACATGACCGGCCAGATGTACGTTCCCGACCGGATAAATTCTGCATGCACGTCCTGTGACGTGTACGATGTCGGAAACGCACAAAATGAGCGTCCAAGAGGCGTGCCAGCGCCGTCGATGAGTGCCAGATTGAATTGAACTTTCGAGAGACCCTCGCGCCAGTGTGCGACGACATTTTCCACTGCTGTCGGCATCAGGATATCGTCCGCATCGAGGAACAGCAGCACATCGCCTGTCGCTTCGCGATACCCAACTTCGAATGCTGCGATGTTGCCTTGATTTGCCTGAAATATGGCTCGAATCCTGTCACCATACCCGGCGATGATCTGACGGGAACCGTCGATCGAGCCATCGTCGACGACAACGATTTCATCCGCTGGGCGCGTCTGATTCAACGCGCTGTCGATTGCCAATCCGACATACCGTTCGTAATTGTAGACTGTTATGACGATGCTAATCTTCAACGTGTGTCGCTCAGGAAATCCGCCAGTGTCACCGAAGGCTATCAATCCATGCGTTGATGAGCCAGAAGTAATTTCACGGTCCGCAAAGCATGGTTGGTGAGACAATCGCATGAAAATCGCTCTGATCGATCCGTCACTGTTTACCTGGCCGTATGATCTTAAATTAGCCAAAGGATTGACCGATATTGGGCATGCAGCCAGCATTGTCGGGCGCCAGCTTGGGCAGAAGCCGTCCGTCGACGAAGTGCGGTTTCTTGACCGGCATTTTTATCCTGGGATGCAGTCGCGCTTTTTCAAGAAACTTCCGCGCAACGTGCAGCTGGGACTGAAGGGTCTCAGTCACGCTGAATCAATGGCTCGGCTGATCAGGCGCTTCAGGAGAGCGCCGCCCGATGTGATCCATTTCCAGTGGGCGCCTCTGGCGATCGTTGACAGCCAGTTCGTTCCCAAGTTCAGAAAGGTCGCGCCAACTGTGCTGACCGTTCATGACTCGAATCCGTTCAACAACAATCCGAGCTCGCGGATACAGCGGATTGGCGCGCTCAAGATTCTGCATTGCTTCGACCATCTTATCGTTCATACGACCGTTGCACGCGATCGCCTATTGGGCGTCGGTATCCCGGACGAGAAAATATCCGTTATCGCGCACGGATTGCTGACGGATCATATCGCCCGACCGGCCGACGAGCCTTCGACCGGGGGCGGGCGCGTTCAAATACTCCTATTCGGCAAGATAAAGCCCTACAAGGGCGTCGACGTCATGCTTCGCGCGCTTGCGCTGCTTCCTCGAGAAGTCAGGAAGCGTTGCGTGGTGAAGGTCGTGGGCTGGCCGGAAATGCCGATGGAGCCGCTGTTTGCGATGGCGAAGGATCTGCAGCTCGAAGAGTATGTCGAATTCGACCTGCGTTTCGTTCCGGAAGATGAAGTCACTTCGCTGGTCGCGCGCGCGGACATCCTGGCTTTTCCGTACCGTGATATCGACGCGTCGGGTGTACTGATGCTGGCGATCGCAGCGGGACGTCCGATTGTCGCGTCGAACCTTGGAACGTTTTCGGAATGGCTGAGCGATCAGGCAGAAGGGACGCTCGTTCCTCCAGATGATCCCGTCGCATTGTCCCGGTCGCTTGAGCGCTTGATCAGCGATCCTGATTATCGAAACTCCAAGAGTCAAGGAATGCTGGATCTCCGCGACTCCGTGCCGACGTGGACCTCGATTGCACGCCTGACCGAGTCCGCCTATGCGAAGGCGGGCCAGCGTGTGGGCGCAGATGCCAGCGCCCAGGTTCTTGAGGCTTCACGAAACTGAAGGGGTCATCTGCCAGGTGGTCTGGCGGATCGACAGGATGCCCCAGAAAAAGCCCAGCGCCCAGGCGAAATGCATCACGACAGCGGCCGGCAAGGCGAGCAGTCCGCAGATTGAGCGATGCTTTCCTGCAATCATCACTGCGGTCAGTGCCAGTATCGCCAGATAGGCCGCCGGCAATGCCAACAGCGCTGGCACCAACGGAGACAGCAGAATGGCGCAAACCGTGAGTGCAACATGAGTGGGCACTAGGAACTGACGCAGTCGCAACGATCCGGGATGCCGTCTCACGGTTCTCGATCGACCGCGACCATAGTTGAAGTATTGCTTCGCCAGGCTCACGAAACCTGATCGCGGTCGATATGAAAGGCGGATGTCCGAATCCAGAAATATCCGGCCGCCGATTGCACGCAGCCTGCAGTCAAACTCTGCATCTTCATTATGAGTGAAGGTTTCGTCGTAACCACCCGCCCTGCGGAACGCGTCAACGGTCATGGCCGCATGATGTCCGTGGTCGACAAAGCCGCTTTGCGTTCCGCCGCGATGTGCCGATCCGCCTGAACCGACCTTCGTGTCCGAGACCCAGGCGACGGCTTTCTGTAGGCAGCCGTCGCCACGCGAGTCCATGGGGACCACGACCGAATCGGATTTGCGCTCGTCCAGGGTCTTAAGGAGGCTCGAAACATAATGAGCCGGATATTCGCAATGGGCGTCACACCGCACCAGGGCCTGCGCGCCCGTACCGTAGACCTGGACGGCCAGATTGACGCCGGCGCTCTGTAGCCGCTGGGGATTATGCAGCAGATTGACGCCGTCAATCTCGCTGGCGAGAGCGCGGACAATGTCAGGCGTCCCATCCGTGCTGCCACCATCTGCAACCACTATTGTGCGGTCTTCGAGGAGACTGTCCCGCGCCAGGTTACGGACAACCGTCTCGATGTGGGACGCCTCGTTCAAGACCGGTATGACGATCAGGACTTTTCTAGACACGGTTTAGCTGCCCACTTGCTTTTTTTGTTCAATCCGTTGGCAGGCGCGGGAACGCTAATTGTTGATGCACGCCAAGGGACAAGCAACAGTCGGCCAAAACAATGGCCAACTCGTGACCTCTCGACTTGGCTTCTTGGTGTCTCGGCAAATGAGCGAGTATGACGACTGAGGTGCCTTAAAACCGGCGATCTATTTTGCGTATCTGCTGTGTACCCGATCGCCTGAAGATCGGAAGCGAACTCGAATGGGAGCTATAAGTGAGAGTTGCTGTTGCCGTCTTCGCCTCATTGCTTGCCGTATCTCATCCTGCATCGGCTGATCCGATGACGCTGGAGTTTTCTTGGCACGGGGCGCAGGGCTGCGTCACGCTCTTCCCAAATCCCGAGATTCGTCTGCGCAACGTTCCTGCAGATGCCACGTTGATGTCGCTCACGCTGGCGCAAGGCGCCCGGGAAATGGGAGGCCAGGACGTCCCGGTTCCCGCTAATGGCATTCTGCCATCGGGGAGAATCCGGACATTCGGTCCTTGCAAGCCCGGTCTATATGAATGGACTGCCCTGGCGAAATCGTCGACTGGGCAAGTTCTGTCCGAAGCGCATCAAGAGCGGTTCTATCCCGCTGGCGAACCCGCAACGGGACAATAGTTTCGCAGCTAGGCGCCGCGCCAAGGACGTGATTGCGTGCGGCCGACGTCTGGCGAGCTCGAGTACCATTGTTGCTGGAAGTTTCGCGATTGGAACCGGAGCCAAGCGCCGCTTCCAGTATCCCGCATAGCAGCACTGATTTCTCGACATTGGAACAAAACGACCGCTCGTCTGCGTTGAAAGCGAGTTGTGTCGAGCTGGTTTCACCCGCCCCCGTATTGACACGTCCTTGAGTGATAGGCGATCCACCTGTCACTAGTTTTGTTCTCCATGCTTCAAATTGTGTCGAATCAATAAGGCCCATTTGAACGTGGTTGTCGTTGGCTGTCGTGCAAGGAGCACGCAAGGGAGCACGCAATTCATGACCACAATCAGCGGCACCGCCGGTGCTGACGTCCTGTTTGGCGGCAGCGGAAACGATCTTCTGACCGGAGGAGCAGGTCAGGATACTTTCGTCATTTCGAAGGGGTATGGCTCCGATACCATCACCGACTTTCAGGCGGGCGTCGGCGGCGACGTGTTGCGGGTGCAGAATTACGGATTTGCGACGTTCGCCACGTTCCTGGCCGCAGCCACGCAAGTGGGCTCCGATACGATCGTAACTCTGTCGTCGACCGAGACGCTTACCCTGCAAAATGTCGCGCTTTCGACTTTGGTTGCAAATAATGTCGCGCTGGATAATCCGCTGCCGGCAAGTGGAACCGCGTGGAACTGGGCGGGTACTGTCCCCGCAGGCGGCACGCTGACCACTGGTGCCACAAATGACGGCATGGAGGCCGGCGGCACGGGCGTGACCCTTATTGGCGGAGCCGGCGATGACACCTATTACGTCTACGACCACAACACCAAGGTCGTCGAGCAGGCTGGAGAAGGTATCGATACGATCCGTGTCTGGAACATCAATGGATACAGCCTCGTCAATGCGCCGAACGTCGAGAACCTGATCCTGACGGATAGCGTTCCGTCTCCCGCCACCGGCAACGATCTCAACAACATCATCATCGGCAACGCCGGCGATAACATGATCGACGGCGGGCGGGGCAACGATGTGCTGACTGGTGGCGCCGGTCGTGACACCTTTGTTGTGACCACGGGCAACGGAAACGACATCGTCACCGACTTTCAGGTGGGCGCGGGCGGGGACATCCTGCAGCTCAACAACACGGGCTTCAAGACATTCGCCGATGTCACGGCGGCGATGAAGCAGGTCAGCACCGACGTTGTCCTGACGATCGCCAGCGGCGAGACAATAACGCTCGAAAACACCAGCCTGCAGAATCTCAAGGCGGCCAATGTAAATATTGTCAGTCCCCTGACAGGATTGGTCCAGACCTTCAACGACGACTTCAACACGCTTTCCGCGGGGCAGGATCCCAGCCTGACCTGGCGAACAAGCTATGCCTGGAGCGGAGCAGCAGGCTACGGGCTGGCTGGCGAGCAGGAAGTGTATGTCGATCCCAGCTTTTCCGGGCTGCCTGCAACGCAGGCATCGACGTCGCTTGGGTTTAATCCTTTCTCGATTCGGGACGGCCACCTTGTCATCACGGCGCAGCCCTTGCCCACGAGTGCCACACCTTATACTGGGAGCGCCATTTTCTCGTCGGGCATGATCTCAACCCAGAACAGCTTTACCCAGACCTACGGCTATTTCGAGATGACGGCCACGCTGCCCAGCACAACCGGCGCGTGGCCGGCGTTTTGGCTGTTGCCCAGCACTGCCAATAATCTCAATACCGAGATCGATGTTCTCGAAGCCTTTGGTCAGGATCCTAGCCAGGCCCACTGGGCCATTCACTCACCGTACGCGCCCGCGACGAATGGCGGGTGGGCAAATACAGCCAACCTGACCACCGGAGAACACACATTTGCGCTCAAATGGACGCCTTACGACCTGACGTTTTTCGTGGACGGGAAGGAGGTCGCACAGCAGGCCACACCCGCCGACATGAATACGGCGATGTACATGATCGCCAATCTCGCGATGGGTGGGAGCTGGCCGGGTAACGCCGCTCCAGGATCGACGGCGACGATGACCATCGATTCGATCGAGGCCTATCAGTTGCCGGAGTACACGCTTGCCAACTACGCTCTTCTCACGAGCGGCACCCCGACCAACACGATCGCGGGAAGCGCGGCTGCGGATACGCTGACCGGCACTTCCGGCAATGATCTGATCGGCGGCGCCGGAGGCCCCGATACCATGACCGGCGGTGGCGGCGACGATACCTACGTGGTGACCGATTCGGCTGCGAAGGTTGTCGAGGCCTATGGCGGAGGCGTCGATACGGTGCGCTCCTCGGTGACGTACGCGCTTTCCAGCTACGTCGAGAATCTGACTCTCACCGGCTCGGCGGCGATCAACGCCAGCGGCAATATCCAGTCCAACATCATCATCGGAAATTCCGCGGCGAACGTTATCACCGGCGGACTCGGTAATGATATTCTGACCGGCGGCGGCGGCGCGGATACCTTCGTAGTCAACTCCGGCGACGGTTCGGACATCATCACCGACTTCTCGCCGGGATCGAGCGCCGGACACGACGTTGTGCAGTTGAACGGCTTTGCCTTCACCTCATTCGCCGACGTGCAGGCGGCGATGAGCCAGGTCGGGGGCGACGTATATCTGAAGCTGACGAGCCAGGATACGCTGGTGTTCCGCAACACGACGATCTCGGCGTTCAGCAGCGACGATTTCCAGTTGCCTGCAACGCTCCCTGTCGGCGGGACAATTACGTCCTGGATCAGCGGAAAAGCGAGCAGCCGCATGGTCTACGGCACCGCGGCGAACGACAAGCTCACGGCGGTGAATATTGATGACACGCTCGTAGGCTGGAAGGGCGACGATACCTATGTCATCGGCAACACGAACCAGAAGATAGTCGAGAATGCGGGCGGCGGCATCGACAGCGTGGAGGCATGGACATCGTACACGCTGCCGGCCAATGTCGAAAATCTGACGCTGTTGATGGGAGGGCTCACCGGCGTCGGCAACCAAATGGCAAACCGCATGGTCGGCTCGAGCGGTGACGACATCCTCGATGGCGCCGGCGGGAATGACTGGCTCTCCGGAGGAGCCGGGAACGATACGTTCATTTACAATGCAGGCAGCGGCAACGATACGATCGCGGATTTCCACGTCTTCACGAGCGCGACTGCCGAACACGACAAGCTGATCCTGAAAGGCTATGACAGCGGCGCCTATTTGACCCATGTGAACGACGTGTGGACCGTTCACTACGCGGGTGGAGCAGATACGCTGCGCATTGCCGGCATCACCAGCTTGACATCGGCCGACTATTCATTCGTGTCCGCGACGAATGTGCCGATTGCCACGACGCCTATCAACGTGCCGACGATCTCGGTCACCAATGACAACGGTTCGATCGCGTCGGGCCTTACCAACTCAAATCACCTGATCCTGACAGGCCACGCGCAGGCAGGTCTGACCGTCGAGGTGTTCGACGGAGCAAATCAGATCGGCACGGCGATCGCCGACAACAATGGCACGTGGAGCTATGCTACGGGAACACTGATCGATGGTAGCCATGCGTTCGCGGCTGCCGCTACGGACGGCGCGGGCAATATCACTGCGCGCTCCGCCAGTGTAGACATCACGATCGACACGGTTGCCCCGACCGTCCCCACGGTCACGTCGTTCTCGCCCGACAGCAATATTGCTGGCGACGGTGTCACCAACGTCAATCACGTAAATCTGGCCGGGACTGCTCAGGCAGGAGGCACGGTGCAGATCTTCGACGGTGCGACGCTGATCGGAACCACGGGCGCCGATGCCAATGGAGCCTGGTCATTTGCGACGGGAACCCTGGCGGACGGCAGCCACGTCTTTACGGCCAAGGCCGCGGATGCCGCCGGCAATCTCAGCGCGCCCTCGGCCGCTTTGAACGTAACGACGGATACGGCTGCACCAATTGCGCCGACCATCGTATCGGGCGCACCCGCGGCTTCGAACAGCATGATCATTTCCGGTACCGCGGAAGCCGGAAGCTCGGTGAAATTGTACGAAGGTTCGAGCTTGCTCGGCACAGGTGTGGCGGGGACCAATGGCGCCTGGAACATCACGACCGGGTCGCTTACGCAAGGTCTACATAAGTTCACCGGGACCGCAACTGATGTGGCTGGCAATCTGAGTGCGCTCTCGAACGCCTTCAGCCCGACAGTCGGTACGGTGATTGAAGCGGCCGGTATGACAACGCTCACCCAAGTGGGAAGCTACTTCTATCTGTCGACTGGCGGCTCATCGGTTCTGCTTAAGAATGGCGGAGCGGCGGTTGTTGCGGGGCAGCTGGGCTCATGGGTGCCGGTCGGTGCGGAAGCATCATCGAGCGGCTACCTTGTCGCCTGGAAGATTCCTTCCACCGGACAGTTCGCGATCTGGGACACCGACAGCAACGGCAATTTCGTATCCAATTATCTGAACAAGGTGTCCAGCACCGACCCGGCGCTTGAATCAAGCGAGACTCTCTTCCACCAGGATCTCAACGGCGATGGAGTGATTGGTCTTCCACCAGCGTCCCAGCCGGTTTCAGGCACGACGATCGAGGCGTCCGGCTCGACTAGCCTGGTTCTGGTCGGCAAGAATTATTTGCTCGACTCGATGGCCAGCGGCACTGGGCCGAGCTTGAAATCTGGTGGTATCGCGGTTGTGTCCGGACAATTCGGCGTATGGACGCCGGTAGGCGTGGAGCAGACGTCCAGCGGTTATGACGTGGCCTGGAAGATCCCGGCCACGGGCGAACTCTGTGTGTGGACCACGGACAGCAATGGCAACTATATATCGAATCTCCTGAACAAGGTGTCCCCGACCGACCCTTCTCTTAAAGCGGTCGAGACGACTTTTTTTCAGGACCTCAATGGCGATGGCGTGATCAATACGTCATCGACCGTCCTCAAAATCTCCGGAAATGTCGTATTGAGCCTGGGCAATATGACGCAGGCCGCAACGCTCGACGCCGGCGCCACACTCGAATTGTCGGGCGCTGCTTCGGGATCGATCACCTTCAAAGCGTCGACAGGCAATCTGGTGCTGGACCACGCCGCGCAATTTACGGGGACGCTGATCGGTCTGACGGGCGATGGCACAGCCGCCAATTCCAACCATATCGACCTGAAGGACATCGCGTACGGAGCGGGAACGTCGGCGTCGTTTTCCGGCAACACAGCCGGTGGCGTGTTGACCGTGGTCGATGCGCAAAATCACACCGCACAGATTTCGTTGGTCGGTGACTACACAAAGTCGACGTTCAATATCTCAAATGACGGAAATGGCGGCACGCTGGTCATCGATCCTCCGAAGGCCAGCTTTGATTTCGCGTCCGTTCCGGCGTCGCAGCCCAGTGCGACTGCAGCGGCTGTCATGGCGGCGCGCCTGGGAAGCGACGGTTTTGTTTTCGAGCAGTCCGCCGCCTCGAAGGGCGCCTATGAGTTCGTTAGCGAGGCGTTCCATGAATCGGCAGGGATAACGCCTGTTTTGGAGGCCACTCGCCCGGAGGCCGACCTCAGCCTTCATCAGGCCGACCTCGTTCACGCGGTGGCTCCCATCGATGCCCATCTGGCGGAATTGCACAACTTCCTCCTTCGCTGAAGGTCTTTGCGAACCGGATGACTGCGGGCGTGAACCGTCAATCGACCTGATCAGATCGGCAGGGCGAATTCAGCAAGGTGAACTCAATCGCTGCTCAGCGCGCATTGGGTCTGACTGCTGTTAAGGTTCCGGTCTGCTGACAGCCCCGGCTTGCGGCGGTTCCTGCAGCCCGGGGCCTAGCCTGCATTTCTCACAGTGCTGACTGATTTTACAACGCGGGTTTGATGGATCAGTGTACTCGTCCGAGGACGGCCGTCTTGCGAGTTCATCCGGTCTGTAGCTGACTGTCGGTATGGATATCCTTACTGATAGTCGCCAAGTGCGTCGCCTTG